>JANRKH010000017.1:0-8672 GCA_033763595.1 Rickettsiaceae bacterium | reverse complement strand
TATTGTGTAATTTATTGTGTAATGATTTAAGTATTAATTGATATGAGGATTTAAGTTTATGTTCTTATCTTATCTTACCTTAAGATTCTACCACCAAAATGAGATTTGGTCAATTGTGGAGATTGTGGTTGTGAGATTGTGTTATAACATGGAGAATGCTATTAAGAAATAAGTAACTGAGCTTTTTTTGAGGCCTTTGTTTTTGGTCCCTTTTGTCCCGCGCTTCCATTTTTCGCAATATTTTGCAAATAATCTTGAATGATTTCCTCAAGATCATTAATCTTATTCCTAAAAAAATGATCAGCACCATCAATTGACCTGAAATCAACTTTCAAATTTTTTTGCTTTGTTAGCTTATCAACAAGGCTAATTACTGAAGCCTCATCAACAATACTATCTTGGTTACCGTGTACAATTAGTCCAGGGATTGGACAAGGCGATAGAAAGGAAAAATCAAACTTATTTACAGGAGGCGAAACAGCAATAAAATTATTTACTTCGGGCCTGCGCATTATTAGCTGTAGCGCTATCCACGACCCAAATGAGAACCCAGCTAGCCAGAATTCTTTTGCAAGGGGAGTCTTTATCTGGAGCCAGTCTAGTGCAGTTGCTGCATCGGACAACTCGCCTACTCCACTATCGAAATTTCCCTGAGATCTTCCTACCCCCCTAAAATTTATTCTAAGCACTGACATACCACTTTGCATTAGTGTTTTATATACTGCATAGACAACTTTATTATTCATGCTACCTCCGTATAATGGATGAGGATGTAGCACTATAGCCGCTGGGGCTCTTTCGTCAGATGATTGAAAAAACTTTCCCTCTATTCTTCCTGCCGGACCATTAAAAAACACATCTGCCATGTTGACAATACCTTATAAAAATACTAAGTTAAAACTGATACTAAATTCCGAACTTTTATTTAGCGCAGAATAGGCTACACACCATTTGAATTTCAACTTGGAATATAGTTATAATCGCTTATACAAGCTTAATTCGGCCTCGCCTGATTTAGACTAATAGTATCTAAGATCAATATACAAACCAGGATGAGTCAAATAAAAGGTCGGTAAATATCGTTTATGTATTTTTAATTACCAAAAATAATAAAAAAAAGCAATGTTTTTGACGACAAAGGGTAGATATGCTGTTATGGCAGTTGCAGATCTAGCAATTAACTGGCAGAAAAAACCTATTAGTCTTGGTGAAGTTGCATCAAGGCAAAAAATACCTCTAAATTATTTGGAGCAAATATTTATAAAACTAAAAAGTCTAAAAGTGGTAAAATCAATGCGAGGTCCAGGAGGAGGCTACGTATTAGACCAGAATTCTATGTCAGTTACAATAAGGGAAATAATGGATGCTGTTGAGGAAGATATTAAAATTACCAGATGCAGCAAAGAGCATGGGTGCGTCGAAAAAACTGCAAAATGCATTGCGCACGATATATGGGATGGGCTTACACTTGCAATTAGGTCGTATTTAGACACAATATCAATCAAAGATTTGCGAAACAAACAGATGAATAACGAGAATGATATATCTAGACCATAATTCAACCTCAATAATGCATAATGATCTAAAGAATCAGATAATAGAATTTTTTGGCGAACCATTAAACCCTTCATCCATCCATACCTATGGTCGTAGGGCTAGAAATTTGCTCGAAGAATCAAGAGAATATATAGCAAGTGCACTATATGCTAATCTTGGAAGAAATGGATATAAGATAATTTTTACGTCAGGTGCAACTGAGGCTAATAACCTTGCACTAAAAGGCTTTGATGCTAAGCATATTCTATATGATCCCACAAGTCATGCTTCGGTTATAGAAGCTTTAAGATCATTCGAAAATAAGCATAAGCTTACGGTGAATAAACAAGGGCAGTTAGATCTTGCGCAATTGGAGGAACTGCTGTTTACTTATAAGGACACGAAAATCCTAGTTACAGTAATTGCCGCGAATAATGAAACAGGGGTGATACAACCAGTCTCTGATATTTCAAAAATCTGTAAAAAATATAGTGCATATTTACATTTAGATTCTGCGCAAACTTTTGGCAAAATAGAATTTAATATAACTTCTCTAGATGTTGATCTAGCAAGCATTAGCGCTCATAAAATTGGAGGCCTAACTGGCACAGGAGCTTTAATTGTTAAATATGATATAAAATTAACCCCTTTAATCGAGGGAGGCGGACAAGAAAAATCAGAAAGATCGGGAACTGAAAATTTAATTGGGGCGATAAGTTTTGGACTTGCGGCAAAAAAAATCCATGAAAATATAGGTGAGTTTAACACAAGGATACTTAAACTACGTGATTTTTTAGAGGAAAATATTAATCTAAGTCCAAACGCTATTATTATCGGCCAAAATACATCTAGACTTCCTAATACATCTTTAATTTCAACAATTGGGGTTGATTCTAATTTACAATTAATAAAATTCGATCAATCTGGAATTTGCGTGAGTAATGGAGCAGCATGCTCTTCAGGTACTGTAAAGCGTTCTCATGTTATTAAGGAAATGGGATACGATGAAGAAGTAGCAAAGAGTGCTGTTAGAGTTAGTTTTGGACTTAATAATACAATAGATGATGCAAAGAAATTTTTAAATGCGTGGCACGAAACAGAGGAGAAAATGCTTAAGCAAAAGTTTAGAGTAGCCTAATGTTACAGTTACAGAATAATTTGAGTTTCACTAGGTTTCGCGCTTATTTCTATCTAACTGACGGTTTGGTTGTTATGTTCGTCCCAAAATCCGCATGGATAAGCATGTATAATACATACGCTTACGTTTTACTTGGCGAAAATTCCTATCAATCCCTCACGTTTTAACAGAAATGAGAACAAAACATATAATTAATAAGTTGCAAAGAATAATATGAAAATACCAATATATTTGGACTATCAATCCACTACCCCAATTGATCAAAGGGTTTTAGATGAGATGATGCCATATTTTACCGACAAATTTGGCAATCCCCACTCAAGAAGTCACTCTTTTGGATGGGAGTCAGAAGAAGCCGTTGAAAGAGCAAGACAGAAAGTAGCAAATCTAATAAATGCTAGCTCCAAAGAAATAATATTTACCTCAGGCGCAACTGAGTCAAATAACCTTGCTATTAAAGGAGTAGCAAGATTTTATAAAGAGCAAAAAAATCACATAATAGTCGCAAAGACTGAGCATAAATGCGTCCTTGACGCTGCAAGGCACCTCGAGCTCGAAGGTATTGAGGTCACGTATCTTGATGTGCAAACAAATGGCATTATTGACATTAGCGCACTTAAAAAAGCCATCACTGCAAAAACTTCACTAGTTTCAATTATGGCAGTCAATAATGAAATTGGAGTGATCCAACCTCTTAAGGAAATTGGAAAAATTTGCAGAGAAAATAATGTTTTTTTTCATAGTGATATAGCACAAGGCTTCGGAAAGATTCCTATTGATGTTGAGGAGAATTTAATAGATCTTGCTAGTATATCAGGACATAAAATATATGGACCAAAGGGCATAGGTGCGCTATATATTCGCAAAAGACCTAGGGTCAAATTAGAGGCATTATTTAACGGCGGGGGACAAGAGCGTGGCATGAGATCTGGCACAGTACCGACTCCACTTGTTGTCGGACTTGGAGCTGCAGCAGAAATAGCGCAAAAGGAAATGTCTACAGAATATGAAAAAATAAAGTATCTTAGTGATTATTTTTTAAAAACCATACAAGATAATATCTACGAAGTGTACCTCAATGGTGATCAAGACGCAAGATATCCTGGTAACCTTAATTTAAGCTTCTCATATGTTGAAGGTGAGTCATTAATTCTTGCAATTAAAGACCTTGCAGTATCCTCTGGATCAGCTTGCACTTCTTCATCTCTTGAGCCATCATATGTCTTAAGGGCCCTCGGGGTAGAGGAGGAACTTGCGCATACATCAATTAGGTTTGGATTTGGAAGATTTACAACAAAAGAGGAGGTAGAGTATGCTGCAAAACTTATTATATCATCAGTTCAGAGACTAAGGGACATGAGTCCATTATGGGAAATGGTCCAAGAGGGAATTGATTTAAAAACTATTAAATGGCAAGAACATTAATTTTAAGGGGGAAAATATGGCTTATAGTAAAAAAGTGATAGATCACTATGAAAATCCAAGTAACGTTGGTTCAATGGATAAAACAAAACCAAATGTAGGGACTGGGATAGTCGGAGCGCCGGCATGCGGCGATGTAATGAAATTACAAATTATGGTTAGCGACGATGGCATTATAGAGGATGCAAAGTTTAAGACTTTTGGATGCGGCTCAGCAATAGCATCAAGCTCTCTTGTTACAGAGTTAATTAAAGGCAAAACTCTTGACCAAGCAAACGAAATAAAAAATACGTCTATAGCTGAGGAACTCTCTTTACCACCAGTCAAGCTTCACTGCTCTTTAC
This sequence comes from Rickettsiaceae bacterium, assembly GCA_033763595.1. Classification (GTDB taxonomy): domain Bacteria; phylum Pseudomonadota; class Alphaproteobacteria; order Rickettsiales; family Rickettsiaceae; genus JANRKH01. Next base: position 4,232 of record JANRKH010000017.1, on the reverse strand, counting down.
TTGCAGAAGATGCTATTAAAGCTGCCATAAAAGATTATAAGGATAAAAGAGCAAGGTCAGATTAACCTACTTAAAAATTCATAAACTAATATGCAAAATTTAACACAAAAAAAAGCTTTAATAACAATCTCTAAGGACGCTATCACCAGAATCAAGTTCTTATTATCTCAAAAAGATAAAAAAGCTTATGGAATAAGAGTGAGTGTGAAAAAAGGAGGATGTTCTGGTCTTGCATATAATATCGAATATGCATATGATAAAAATCCCGCGGAAGAGGAAATTTTACAAGACGATGTTAGAGTTTTAGTTGATCCTTTGGCAGTAATGTATTTAGTAGGATCCGAAATGGATTTTACAGAAGATAAATTCAAATCCGGCTTCACTTTTCTCAATCCAAATGAAAAAGGTAAGTGCGGCTGTGGCTCATCTTTTTCTGCGTAAATTTTATGAATTTTTTTAACATTTTTGGACTTGAGGAAAAATTTGACCTTGACAAAGAAAGTCTTGAGCTAAAATACCTGGCACTGCAAAAAATTTATCATCAGGATACCTATGGCATTAATGACCCTGAGAACACTGGCGATATAATCACAAATATTAGTAAATCACTAGATATAAATAGCGCTTACAAAACTCTTAAAGATGATTTTCTAAGGGCTCATCATATTTTAAATTTAAAAGGCATACATTTAAACGACGATCAAGAATCAAGAAAAAAAATAGACCAAGAGTTTCTGATCGAGATGCTAGAAACAATGGAATTCCTTGAGAATATTACGGAATTCAATGATCTTATAATTTTTAGAGATAATTTAAAGATCATACGAGAGGCTCATTTAAAAGAAATGAGCGCACTTTTCAAAGAATCATATTTTAACGAAGTGAGCATCAAAACACTAATGTTAAAATATTATGATAACATAATTCAAATGACGGATAAAAAAATACAAGAATGCTTTTAGATATTAGAGAGCCAGAAACAAGAGTACCAAATAAAAATGAAGTAGTTGTAGGGATAGATTTTGGTACAACGAATTCTCTCGTCGGAGTCGTGGAAAATGGCAAAACTATCATAATCCCAAATGAGCAAGGACAAGCCTTGACCTCATCAGAAATTGAGATTGGTGGGTACGTCATCAAATCCATCAAAAGGTTATTTGGCAAATGCTATTGGTATAATTTGAATTCCGACATATTTACTAATGATTTAAAGTACGCTATCAGATTCAAGGATGATAAAATATTTTTGGATGTCAATGGAATTATTTTTACTCCAGAAGATATAGGTTCAATGATTTTCGGTAAATTGAAAACTACCGCTGAGAATTATCTCAACAAGACTGTACATAAAGCAGTGGTAACTGTTCCGGCATATTTTGACGATGTCGCAAAGACAATGATAAAAAATAGCGCACGTCTCGCTGGTATTGAGGTTGTAAGAATGATCGCAGAACCAACAGCTGCTGCATATTACTGGGGCCTTGACACTAAAGCCGAGGGAAATTATATGGTATATGACTTTGGCGGAGGTACTTTTGATGTCTCAATACTTAAATTGCAAATGGGAGTGTTTCAGGTAGTTTCGCTTTCTGGGGACTCACTGCTTGGAGGAGATGATATAGATGTCGCGATTGCAAAAAGCTTTGCGAGTAAATATAAGTTAGATCAAGATCAAATTTTCTCAAGTGAATTTCTCCGCAAATGTAGAAAACTCAAAGAATCTAGCTCTCTGTCTTTTGACGATATGAAACTTAACAAAAAAGAACTAGAACTGATCACTAAAGACATAATAGACCGCACTATATCACTCTCCAAAAAAGCCTTATATGAAAGTAAGTTAGATCAGATTGATGGTATCATTTTAGTTGGCGGAAGTACAAAGCTTCCTATTATTTCAGAAGCTTTGGCAAAGAACTTCGAGGGAGTTAAGATAATATCAGACCTGGACCCTGACACAATAGTAGCTAAAGGCGCAGCACGTCAAGCAGCAAACCTTGCAAATAGAGGCGGAGATGTGATAATAGACGTTCTACCATTATCCCTTGGAGTTGAGGTCATGGGCGGCGTAGTGGATGTAATTATACCGAGAAATACTCCAATCCCTGCAAGCATTACAAGAAAATTCACTACGCAAGTCGACAATCAAACCTCGATTGACTTTCATGTTGTGCAAGGTGATAGAGAGCTTGCATCGGAATGTAGATCCCTTGGAAGATTCAAGCTCGCAAATATTCCAGTAGGTCCTGCTGGATCAATTGTAGTTGACGTAATATTCACACTAGATGCTGACGGACTTTTGACTGTTAAGGCTACCGAGAATTCAATGCATCATTCGGAAGAACTAATAGTAAACCCATCTTACGGTATTACAGATCTTGACATTGTGATGATGCTCAAAAGCGCTATGGAACATGCGGAAGAAGATCATAGCAAAGCAAGCGAAATAACTATACGTTATAATCTTAAAAATTCTATAGTTAGAATTAAATCTTTACTTAGCAACAAAGAGATAGATCTGCCATTAAACGAAATCAACGAACTAAGAGAATATTGTATAAAGCTTGATTCAGAGCTTGATGAGCTCAATTTGGTTACTCTTGAGAATGAGCTCAAAATTCTCAATAAAAAAACCGAGAAATTTTTTGAGGGCATCATTAATAAAGAGCTTAAAAATTATCTAGTAGGAAAAAAAGTATAAATTAAGAGAAAATGACAAAAATATATTTCATAGTAGCAAATAACCAAGAAGTTGAAGTAGAAGCACTTGAAGGCCTTTCGGTTCTCGAAGTAGCAAGATCAAATAATATAGACCTCGAAGGAGCATGCGAGGGCTCTCTTGCATGTTCTACTTGCCATGTGATCGTTGATTCTGAACATTATGCCAAATTAACTCCGCCAAAGGAGGAGGAAGAGGATATGCTTGATCTCGCATTTGGCCTCACAAGCACATCAAGACTTGGCTGTCAGATTATTATTACAAAAGAGATGGAGGGTATAAAATTTAAACTTCCAATAGCTTCGAGAAATATTTAATTGACATAAATCTAGAGTTTTTTTATAGTTTCACTAAAAAAGTGAAGCCAAATGAACATAAGCATAAACAATAATACTAAGTCTGCATCTTTTTATAAAGCAATTTCTGCAATTCGCAATTTTGTCATAGCGGCAATTATTATATCTGCAGGACTTGATTCTACTGCTTGTAAACTTCACAAAAGTGAATCCAAATACTATATTGGTGGATTCGGTGGTATATCCAAAACTCTATCAAATAAGATAATCGAAGAAAACACTCAAACTTCATTTAGGATCACAAAACCAAGTTCTTTATATGCCGGGCTTATTGGATATAAAATTACTCCAGGAATAGCGACTGAATTTTCCATTGAATATAAAAAGAAATATCCAATATTTGTCACTTTGGCCGAACAGAACGGAGGAGACACAGTAAAAACCAATGCTAGCGCAAGAAATTATATGACCAATTTTGTATATAAGCTTAAAGAAAATGATCTATTCCACCCTTACATAACACTCGGTCTTGGGATTGGTAGAGTTAAACTTCAAGAAGCATCTATACCATACAAAATCAGTAACGGCGCTGGAGGCATTATCGATACTTACAAAGTCAAGTTTTCCTCAAGCTATTCTAATTCATTTTCTTGGGAAGCAGGTATTGGGGCTCAAAAATCAATAACACGGGATTTAGCTATAAATGCTGGAGTCAATTTGCATGTTACAAAAAATATTATAATTAATTCTCTCGCGATTAACACTGCAAAAACGAGCGAAGTATTTATGAATAGATTATCATCTGGGGGTGTCCCAACAGATAAAGACGTGCAGTATGATAAATTGAAGTTTAACAGAACTTTTGGCGCCTTCGAAATTATAGTAGGCTTTACATATAATTTACCCATTTAACACTACTACTCACGTGCAATTAAGTACGCGAACTTGTTGTAAGTCTTTTACATATATAGTGGGAGCAAATGTTTTGTAGACCTCTTTCAAAACTCTCTCTAGATAGAGAAATAGACCTCCCCACATAACATAAAATTCTTAACTAATTTATCTGTTGCGATGGGAGGTCTAATAAAAGTTCATTTCAACATAATAATTTTATAGAAAATCAGTTGCATAACTTCTTCAATGCAATTATTAAATACCCAAACTTCACAAATTATCTAGAAGTTATATTTCTGATTAATGTAGAATAAATTAAAAAACTT
>JANRKH010000016.1:0-20621 GCA_033763595.1 Rickettsiaceae bacterium | reverse complement strand
CGTTCTTCTGTAATTGCTGCTGGTTTTTTTGATTCATAAGTTTTTCCCCATCCGATAGTATTATATATTTCCTCTAGAGTTTCTTGTGCTTTTGTTAATAGTTTTTCTCTTACGTCTTTCATATTTTGTTGCTCCTTCTTTACTGGTTTTACATAAGGAGTATTATAAGATAGTAGATCTATCTTATCAAATGATACCTTAGCTGACGGTTTTATTGACACCTCGGCAAACTTTTCAGTTAAGATTTCAACTTGTTCATCTTCTGATTCTACATTTTGTAATAAAGATGATGAACTGCTTTCTATAAGAGATGAACTAGTTTGTAATTGTTTTTCTGATATATTATCTGATTGAGTATCAGGTTCAATTAAGCTCAACGGTATTTTAAGTTGTTCTTGTAAAAAATTAGCTATTTGGCGTATTTGAGATTCTAGAGTTATCTCCTCATTCTTTTCTTCAGGATTACTAGATGTCGCCTGGCGCATTTCTAACCATTTTTTTGTAATCTCGTGTTCACGTTTCATTAAGTCTGCGCATCTAGGATTATTTGAGTAAAAAGCTCTATCGTATTTGTAAGGTATAGGCATGCGTTTACTGTACTCATTATGCAATGTTCTTGCTGCCATCACCGCCTCTTTCATAGACATAGGCAAGATCCCTCCATCTGATTCATTATTATCATTCATATCAACAGGGCGGAAGAAGCTATATAAAGCATCTTCCCAGGACATTTTATCCTTTATTATCATGTCTAGTATCATAAGATTATGAATTATCGATGCAGGATTTCTTACAACTTCACTACCAAACATTACATAACTAATACGCACTAAATCTTTTAAAATAAGATCTTTGTGTCTTGCGCTAATGTTCTGATAATTTTCTTTGTTTGTATTTAGATTTGAAAATTGGTCTAATTTATCCCCGTTCATAATTGACCTTATCAAATTAGCTATATCTGCATCTTCTACATTGCAATTGTAACACTTATAAATCAAAGATTTAATATTTTTTATGGTATTAAATATTGATGCGTAGCTACCCACACTTTCAGTTTGATCTTGTCTCAATTCATCTTTGCTTCCAGTTAAACTGTGTATATCTATTATATGGTGCTTACTAGCTGGAAATTTCCATGATCTACTTAATCCCTCTTTTTTTAAGTAATAACCATAGTCACCATCCAAAGCTGTTCTATCTTTTAGCATTCTAATAAATGAGCGATTACATAGCCTTAGCGTTGCTAAAAACTCAGTATAAAAATTATTCTCAGTATGTGATAAATCAAAAATAAAGCTATCCTCGAGTGTTTTTCGACTTACCAGATTTAAATTTTTCATGATATTATTTAAACTATTATATTCAAGTAATTCATCAGAAGCTGCGTTATTATCGATCCGATCAATTTGCGTAGGAGGGGTTTGATATTCTAAATTTTCTGTTTCCTGGAAAAGTCTTATGTTTATTCTTATGCTTATATTGTTCATTTGAATTTCATCGATATTCTTTTGCAAATGGACTTTTATGTCAAACTCACCAAAGCCATGCTTAACCATATAATCTTCAATCTCTTTATATGTCTTTGATTCTTCTTTATTCTTAATTAAATCATGCAGTCTTAATTGGACAGTATGCTCAGTTACTCGTGTCATGAAGTTTTCTGAGAGCACGCCGGGCCCACTGTCACTAAGTCCTTTATGGCAATCCTTTATAGCTTTCTGAACTGGTGTGATAGGATTTGCAAGATCTTTTTCTACTTTTTTTTTATTCTTCTTTGAACCTGTGATGCGATTATTCTCGGTAGTTGGTATATATTCTATTGATTCTTTTATTTCGTTACTATCGATACTTTCTAGCGTTTCGTTTAGATCGCTAAGATGACTCAAAGTTTCACGAGTTATATCTTTTTGTGATGGAGGGGACGGGTCCACTTGTGTATCTATAAATTGAGCAACTTGGTCCAATAATTCAATTAACTCGTTTTTGATTTTATCAATAACTCTCTGATAATTTTTCGTTGACAGGGCATGAAATAATGCGCCACAGTCTTCTGTAATTTTATCAATTATTGCTTGCAGTTGATTTTGATTCTCCGCCATAAATTTTTTGCAAATTGTTTGGGATATCTCATCATAGCCTTCTGGTAGTCTAAAGTAATTCTCTAACAAAACTTCATACATAGCAGCTTCTACCCATTCTTTTACTTTTTCGTGACTAGGCAGCTCATTTTCCTGATAAGATAAATATTGTTTCTTTAAGATGTAATATTTATCTTGTACAGGTTTTGAGTAAAATAACTGCAGAGCTAACGCGTGAGTAATAAAAGAAAACTTATACTGAAGCGCTGGAAAAGCTGGTTTATCATACTGACTTTTAAGATTTTTTGATATGTTATAAGACTCAACCGAGTCTTCTTCGTCAGAAGAATCATCAAACGAAACGAAGTATCTTGATTTTCGAATATTATTCGATTCTATTATAGATTCTGGTTGTGCGGCTTTTTCTAAAGCTGATTCTTTACTCTTCATATTCTCTCCTTGTGATCTAGATTAAAATTAAGTTTTGAATTTGAGTTAGTGTCTTAATTTTATTTATAAACCTCATTTTCTAATAGCTTATCTTCAAGATTATTATTGCCTTTGGACTGAGTCATCTTCTATATTTTTTTTATGTCAATATATATAAAGCTTAATGTAATATCTATGTAACTTATGTTTTTATGTACTAAGGCACTCGATATGTTTTAATTACTACTTAATTTTGATTATTACAATTTCTTTAATTACTATCAGTTCATCTCTAACCATTTATTACTAGTGTTTATTTCCTACTGATAAGAAAATTGATAACAACCATAACTAATGATACAACAGTACTAACAACTTTCAAGAAGTGTTTTTGATAGAAAATTGATTTTTTATTTATTTTTTGAAAAGCGTTAAGTAAGATGATGCTTAAGTAAGATGTGTAATGATCTATGTGAACTTTGACTTAGTCTTGTTATACTTGCAAATTCCTAGAGCGCTAAAATTAGTCTTGAGTCCAAAAATTCTTCAAAAATTCTCTTTGAATTTTAAATATTATGATGCATACTCTGCTTTATTAGTTATCTAACAAATTAAAATAATGTCCCAAATAGAAATATACACAACAACCTCCTGCCCATATTGCGTAAAAGCCAAACATTTACTCAAGCTAAAAAATCTCGAATTTACTGAAATAAATCTGGATCATGGTAAAATCACTCGCGAAGAATTAAAGGATTTATCTGGCGGTAGAACCACCGTACCACAAATTTTTATAAATGGTGCTCATATTGGCGGGTCAGATGATCTCTATGAGCTTGAAAAAATCGGAGAGTTAGATAAAATACTGGGAATTTAGCTAATAGTTTAACTATAAATAGAAGATTTATATGTCCTTCATTCCTAAGTTCATTTTGGCCGTCTCGTCAGCTCAGAAAGCAAAAAAAATTGCAGCAGATTTCCTTGAAACTATAGGCAATAAGATAGAGTGCTTGTTATGCCCCGGGGAGGAAGCTGCTGTAATAAAGGATCCGTCAAGATTTGATGGAATATTAGTAATAGGCGGTGATGGTTATATGCTAAGATCAATGCATAATTATTATCATCTAAAGCTACCTTTTGTTGGTATTAATGCTGGAACCGTTGGTTTTTTGATGAACGAGAAGGTTCATTTAGAATCTCTCATTAAAATAAATGATTTGCCAAAAATCAAGCTAAAACCTCTCAGTATGGAAGTTGTTTCAGGTAGGAATAACACTAAGCAAAAGATGATTGCTTTTAATGATGTTTCAGTATATCGCGCAACAAACCAAGCGGCAAAATTATCAGTATCCATAAATAACAAACCGCAATTAAACGAGTTAATTGCAGATGGTATAATTGTTGCAACGCCAGCAGGCAGCAGTGCTTACAACTTTTCTGCAGGCGGAAGTATAGTGCCTATTGACTCAAATCTCATATGCATAACTCCTGTGTGCCCATCGCGTCCAAGAGGCTGGAAAGGGGCTATAATTCCACATGATTCAATAGTTGACATTAATATTCTTGAAAATCAAAAGCGCCCTGTAAATGTGGTTGCTGACTTTCATGAAATAGGCGAAATTAAGTCCGTGAAAATTAAGCAAAAACATGGTATATATGCCTTACTTACTTTTACGTCTGAATCTAGCGTAAAGGACAGAATGATTAAAGAACAATTCATGATTTAGGTCATATAATGGATAAATATACCTCAACTTACGTATTTAAGCGATTAGTCTTAAATTATATCTATCCACATAGATATAAGATTTTTGTAGCGATATTTTTTATGATTTTGGTTGCTTTATCTTACACAGCAATAGTGAAGCTTGTTGCACCCGCTATAGACAAAGTTCTAATAAGTCAGGACAAGGACATGATGGTGCTTCTGCCACTTGCAATTCTAGGTTTATCAATATTCAAAGGCGGTGCAGATTTTTATCAATATTACATAATAAAGTCCGTCGGGCAAAGGATTTTATGTGATATGCAAATTATCCTGTACGAACATTTACTCAAGTCTGATATTGCATTTATAACATCCCAGTCTTCTGCAAGGTTAATTTCGAGATTTACTAACGATATTGCTTTAATGAGAAATGCTGTTTCGCACTTGCTTGTAGGCTTTGCAAAGCATCTACTTACTGTATCATTTTTAATCATACTCATGTTTAATTTGCAGCCCTCTCTTACCTGTCTTATATTTATTGTTTTTCCGCTTGCTATATATCCCATACAGCAAAATGGCAGAAGAATGAGAGCGCTTTCAAATGAGGCACAAAATGAGATGGGCAACTATACAGTAAAGCTCGATGAAGCATTTTCCTCTATCAAGATCGTAAAATCTTATATGGCCGAGAATTTTGAGTCAGATAGAGCGAAAAATATAGTGGAGCAAATTTATAAAATTTACAAAAAAACCATGAAATACGATGCTCTTACCGGTCCTATCATGGAGACGCTCAGCGGAATAGCTATAGCAACAATCATTATATATGGCGGGTATATGGTTTCTTCTGGTAATGCCACTCCCGGAACGATATTTGCATTCGTTACGGCGTTTGTGTCTGCATATAGGCCATTCAAGAGCCTTGTATCGCTTAATTTGAATTTTCAGGAAACTATAACTTCTGCGACGAGAGTATTTAAAGTATTAGACCAAGAGCCCCTAATTGAAAATAAAAACACTGGTATTGATATAGATTTTAGTAATTCAGACATAGAGTTTAGAAATGTTAGCCTCAATTTTGGGAGCAAAAAAGTTCTGCATGATATTAATCTAAAAATCGCTGCTAATTCAAAAATTGCAATCGTTGGTAGATCAGGGGAGGGGAAAACTTCGATTGCAAATTTGCTGCTAAGATTCTATGAGGCATCCTCAGGCGATATTTACATAAATAATATTAAAATTCAGGATATAAATCTCAAATCCCTAAGGTCTCAAACCTCAATCGTTACGCAGGATACTTATCTTTTCGAGGGAACGATCGCAAGCAATATATCTTATAGTAGCGCCATTTATTCTATGGAAGAGATAATAGATGCTGCAAAAGCAGCATCTGCACATGATTTTATAATGAGCTTAAAGGATGGGTATGATACTGTGATTGATCACACAGGATCAATTTTATCTGGCGGGCAAAAACAAAGAATTGCAATCGCGCGTGCATTTTTAAAAAATGCACCAATATTAATTTTAGATGAGGCAACAAGCGGTCTAGACCCAGAAACAGAAAAGCAAGTCAAAGATTCAATATATAATTTATGCAAAAATAGAACAACGATAATAATTACTCATAGGCTACATACGATCGAGAATACAGATCATATTTACGTAATAAAAAATGGTAAAATTGTCGAGAATGGAACGCATAAATCCTTAATTAATGGTAATGGGGAATATGAATCACTGACCAAAAAGCTGAAATCTTCTGGTAAAAAATAAGTAAATTTTTAAGCGTTACGCTCCTAATCCTGTTCCATTCGGACCTTTTGTACTATTCCGGCCTAAACTATTACTGGCGTTTTTTGGAGTATCAGAGGGAGGAGGATAGGGCTCATGTGGGCTGCCAGGGCGTGGTTGAATGTTTCCCTGTCTTTGCTGCGCAGGTTGTTTTTGTGAGCCTATACTTTCATCAGGTTTTGTACCAAATACACTCAAGTGCTTCAAAAACTCAAAATTACCTATAGTATTTCTATATAGGATTGAGCCAAGAGATGAAAGACTAGAACCAAGCCATGAGGAAATATTTTCAAATATAGTTTTATGCTCCTCCTGCTGGCTTATGTTCTCCGCTTGACCCTGCTCATGCGGTTTTGAGTTAACTTCTTGGCTCTGTTGTTCTCTTTCTAAAGCTTCTTTTAATTCATCTTTCTGCTGGCTTGTGTTCTCCGCTTGACCCTGCTCATGCGGTTTTGAGTTAACTTCTTGGCTCTGTTGTTCTCTTTCTAAAGCTTCTTTTAATGCCTCTTTTGTATGAGAAGTACAAAACTTGCTCATCACTTTATCGTCAATAGGCACTTCTGAATAAATTTTTTGGACTATTTGCGGCCTTTTCTCTTGCATGCCTACCACAAGCCCTTTATCACCTTTAATATCTGTAATATCGATTGTAGATTCTATCTTAATTTTTGGTGGATTTAGTTTCTCTGTATTGTCAATCTCTGTAACCACAAAGTTTAATTCACTAGTTGCAAAAATTCTGCCGTTTTCTTTATAAATTCTAATTTTTTTTGATTCATTTGCAACTTCGCCTATGGACTTGCCTTCACCTGCATAAGGAACCGCAAAGGGAACGTAATTTGTTGGCATTCCTTGCCAAAAAGCAATACATATTGCGTCTTTTTGAGCTTCATTTAATTTAAATGGGTCATTTGTAAATATACCATAACGGTTAGTCTTATCAGCTTCTTGCCCGGTTCCTCCTTGTTTTTCTGTCCCTAAATCAAACGCCCTGCGATTGCGTGACAGATCTCTATCGACACTGTCATAAAAATCTTTACCAAATACTTGTTGATTTTTTGATGCGCTTAGACTTTGAAAAAAACTATTACTAGCATCAAGGCTTTCTTTAATAGAATCAAGACTCTCAGGCACATGAATTTGATAAGAAAGATACGAAAGCAATGTTGATGGATTTGCTAGCTGACCTGGATTTTCAGTATAATTATATCCAATTTTTTTAGCGTAATTTGCAAATCTACTTTTAGGAAATTCTGCGCGCATCTCGTCCAAGGTTTTTCCTTGATCTAATGATTTTTTTATTGCGATTATTAAAGGAGAGCTAAAAAACTCTAGTGAATTAAATGAATGTCCGTACTTATCTGTAGCTAAGATATGTGGCTCTTGATCTTCCTCAGTTTGATCGTGCAATTCAGTTATGGGTATTTCGTATACATAAGGAAGATCTTTGTATTTTGAATTCTCTTTATTTTTACTATTTATCATTGAGAGTAGCTTAAATTAATTATATAAAATAAATATTAATTAAATAATAATTTATTTTTTAGAATATTGATAGTTTATGATTACTTAATTATCTATTTTTTATAGATTGTTGCACTAAATGCTCACTTAATTATTTACTAGATTTTGAATTTGTATCTCCAAGGTTATTATTCATTGATGTAGAGATTATATCTCTTAATATTTCTCTTTCTGATAATATATGAGCGAAATTTTTATCATGCCAAATGTATCGTTTAAAAAAATACTCTGTAAGATCCAGCGCTGCTAATATTTCCGAAGAATCCTCAGGCTCTATATTTTTATGTAGAAAATTAGGTAATTTTAATAGTAGATGCTTATAATCCTGCCCGTTCAAACGAGACACTGCCTTACCAGATTTTGGAGATACGTAAGCTAAATCTTCATCAGATCCATCCACAGCACATTTTGATAGGTCAATCCCATACCCTGCAATTTTCAATATCTCTATCTCGCATTTACACATATCTAGGTATGATAATTTACCTAAGTTACGCAAGAAATTTTCCGCAATACTAAAAAGTTCAATGTGAGGTTCATATTCAGTAAATGAAGATAGAATTATATTTGTGAAATTTTTAAACAGATAAAGATTTTGTTTAGTTGAGATAATATTTCTCTGAAAAGACTCAATTCTTTCGCAATTTAAAGTTCCAAGCTGGCTATAAAGCCTTGAAAACCTTTCGAACTTAATTATATTGCCAACTGAAGCTTCGTATAATTTATTTTGGCTTCGAGCTCTAAAAAGGCCTGAGCATATTCCATGATTTTTAGAAAGGATTTTAAGCAACAACTTATCTTCTTGGAATTTCTTTTGGTCTAAAATTATTCCAGTATCACTAATTTTCATATAACATTATTATATAGCTTTAAAAAAAGTTTGGTTATGGTCAAGTATTTTAAAATCTCCACATTAAGTTCTCTATTTATAATATCTTTATTGTTAACTTGCAAAGTTTTTGCAGCAGCGCCAAAGCCATCTACCTCGAAAGCCCCTGAGGAGCAGGTACAAGTAGGGCCGATTCTCCCAAAGGAACCAATAGTTCTTGCGTCAGACTATAACTGCCCGTTTGCATGTATTCCTAACACAGAGTCAGAAGGTTTTTTAGTTGAGGTTGCGAAAAAAATTCTAGAAAAAAAAGGAATCAAAGTCATATTTAAGCTTATGAAAAGAACTGAAGCAATAAGGGCTGTTGCGGAAGGTTCAGTTGATGGTATTTTGGGCGTTTCAAAGGATGAAGCATCTGGAGTTGTTTTTCCTAGCGTGAGTCAATCCTTCGTTCATACAGCAGTCTTTACACTTGCTGATGATTTTTGGTCTTACGATGGTGCCCCATCTCTTAAAAATAAGATTATTGGAACAATAGATGGACATCCGTATCCTTTAGAATTTAGGACCTTTTTATATTCTAATTATCTTTCTACTCCCGCAAATTTTGTTTTTTCAAGCGAAAAAAATTCTATTGCAGATGTAGTAACAAAACTACAAAATAAAGCCATAGAAATTTACGTTGGAGACGAATTTGCATTGAATTATTATATCAATCAAAATAATATTACAAACATAAAAAATTGTGGTTACGTGAGCCCTCTAAAGCAGAATATCTATATTGCCTTCAGTGAAAAGAAGGAATGGGCCAAGGATCTGGCTCAGATTCTTTCCGGAGGCACTTTGGACCTGAAAATTAGTAATGAATATCGTGAACTCACACTAAAATATCAACTTCCAGAATAAATTGAAATTATGTTATTAAGTTACGGCGAAAAGACGCCAAATCTTCATGAGTCTGTTTTTGTTGCAAGCGGCGTAAAAATTATTGGAGAGGTTACGGCAGGTAAAGACAGTAATATTTGGTATAATTCCGTTCTTAGAGGCGACGTTGCGCCTATCACAATTGGCGAAGAAGTGAATATTCAAGATGGAACTGTGATTCATACTTCGCGTTTTAATGGTGGCTGTACCATCGGCAATCGTGTAACAATCGGGCATATTTGTTTGCTTCATGCATGCAGCCTTCATGATGATTCTTTTATTGGTATGGGATCTGTCATAATGGATAAAGTAGTAGTGGAAACATTTGGGTTTGTTGCCGCAGGTTCGTTAGTAACGCCTGGAAAAATTATCAAATCAGGTGAACTTTGGGCTGGCAGCCCTGCGAAGTTCGTACGAAAAATAACCGACCAGGAAACATTCTTGATAAAAGATACACCGACTCACTACATAAAACTTGCGAATTTACATAAATCATCTAATCCTGCTGTTAATATAACGATGATGGGACGTTAGGTCCCTGTGTCTAAGGAGCAGAAGTAGCTTCATCATCACGAGTGAAAAGAGGTGATCTAGCGAAGTGATGCAGTTTTACTTTTTTACTTGATTGCTTCGTATTTGACTCTTAAGGTTAGCCACTCTCTCGCTATCCTCCACGCGCTTGAGAGCTTCGCGCGGAACCCCCACCTCCTTGCCCTTCTAATCGATTATATAGTTTTCTATGTTGTGTAGTAACGTGACTATTTGGTCCAATTTTTACCCCTTGTCTAAATTTGCGGCGTATTACATTATTAGGTGTTTTGCCGGGGTTTTGTGTATGTGCTTTTTTTCGGGATGAGGTACCCTTCTTCCAGCCTTGATGCTTATTATTTATATTTTCGATGCATCTTTTATAGTCTGCACTAGTGCTCAAGCCCGCATAATATAATCCCATTCCGGCATAAAACGCCCCAAATGCTACAAGCATTGATGCACCGCCAAGTCCAAACAGAGGTATTGTGACAAATCCAGCTGCAAGAGCAACTCCTGAGAAAGCAATACATGAAAGCCCAGCTACTATAGATGACACTCTTAATATTTTCGTTGCAAATCCCGATAATATAGAGTAACTATCTCTTAACTTATGCGGATGCATGCTGGTGTAATTTTTTCTCATGCTTTCAAAATTAGATACGGCTTTGCTCCTAAGCATGTGAAATGGAGGCATAAAGGATAATATCCCCGTCAGTTCAGGTTTTGCTCTCAAATATTTTGTTACTTCTTGAATTTCGCCTGCTTTGTAGTCATTCTCTCGAAGATTTGCCTCAAAATCATCTATTGTACCCTTAGGCTGGATGAAAACTTCTTCTAAAATATCCTGTATTGATGGTTTTTGTTTGGGGGTTTTTTTCATCTGTAAAAATAAAAATTACAGGTTAATTCTAGCATAATTAGTTGACCAAATGCATTCTATTCGAGTTTAGGTAGCTTAATTTCTTTAATATTTTTGCAAAATAAGCGCAATTTAGCTTAAAAATATGTACATAAGATACTGGGCTTTCTAATAAAAGGCTAAAGTTCAAGAACATCAAAGAAAGCCTTAATTTCCTGACGAGCTGCAATATGAGAAAGACTGAAGGACTTAGAATAGTTGGCTTTTTTAAGATCGATTAGAGTTAGTCCCTGGAGGAAAAGTTCCCGAAAAATAACTCTTTCTCCAAAGCCTGGCGCTTGCTTAAAACTAACTCTTTTTGCAAGTTCATCTAAAACTTTTCCTACATTTTGTTTATTGATTGCATCAACAACGCCGAGTCTATTACGCATTACTACCCAGTCTATTGAACCTGAGCCTCTTTTGGCTTTTTCTAGTTTTTGCTCCCAAACCATTTGGCTATATATAGAAGGACCTATTACTTTCATAGTTGAGCCGTCAACTTTTGCAAGTACATCAATGTCCACGAAACTATCGTTAATTGGAGTAATCACAGTATCTGCGTGAGAATGAGCAAGTGAGGATAAAAAAGAATATGTTCCTGGTGTATCTATTACTACAAAATCAGATTCTTCTTTTGCTTTTGAGAGTATCTCCTCAAAAAGCCTTTGCTCTTCAATCTCTTTGTTAATTTTACTGTCTTGGCTTGAGTATTCTAGTAAGTAATGAGTAGGTAAATCTACCGGATGTGATGGATTTAGCTCGTTATATTTTCTTCTATTTTCAAAATATCTTGTTAAAGATTTCTGCCTGCAATCTGCATCTATAGAGGAGACCTTAAAGCCTTTATCTAGTAAGCCTGCTATAAGATGCATGCTACAAGTAGTTTTTCCAGCTCCTCCTTTTTCGTTTCCAATCACAAAAACATGAGGCAGTTTTTTATTTTTCATAATATTTTTTCACAAAATGATTCAGTAATTTTATACCAAAGCCAACTGCGCCTTTTGGACAAACATGGGACGCTTTTGAGCTATTTGCCACATTTGCTATGTCTAGATGCGCCCAGGATACTTTATTAACAAACTTCTGTAAAAACTGTGCCGCTGTTGAACTTGAAGCTTTTCCTGATGGTGATCCTAAATTAGATAAATCGGCTATTTCGGATTCAATCATCTTATCATAAGAAGAATGAAGTGGAAGTCTCCATAATTCCTCCCCTGTATCTTTTCCTGCGTCTTGAAGCTTTTTTGCTAGCTCGTCATTATTTGAAAATAATCCAGCATAAGCATCACCGAGGGCGATTGAAATAGCGCCAGTTAATGTGGCAAGATCAATCATTATTGCTGGTTTAAATCTTTCTTGAGTATACCAAAGCGCATCAGCAAGCACAAGTCTACCTTCTGCATCAGTATTTATAACCTCAATTGTTTGTCCAGACATTGATTTGACTACATCACCCGGTCTTTGCGCATTGCCGCCTGGCATATTTTCTACAAGACCAACAACCCCTACTGCGTTAATTTTTGCACCTCTCCCGGCAAGAGCCATGATCGTGCCAAATACAGCAGCAGAGCCGGACATATCATACTTCATTTCCTCCATGCCCTTTGCGGGTTTGATAGATATTCCGCCAGTATCAAATGTTACGCCTTTACCGATAAAAGCGACTGGTGCCTCACTACTATCTTCAGCTCCATTATAAGTCATGATAACTAATTTTGACTCTTTAGTTGAGCCTTGACCAACTCCAAGAAGAGCATTCATTCCGAGCGCCTTCATTTCTGTTTCGCCAAGAATCTCGACATTTACATTGAGTCCTCTTAAGCTTTCCTCAATGATGTTACTATAAGTTTCCGGATATAGTACATTACCTGGTTCAGATATTACTTCTCTTGCTTTAAATATACCACGTGCAACAGATTCCAGTTCCAGAAACAGCTCTCCTGGCGTTTTATCCTGATTTTTGTTGCTTTGAGAGAAAATTTCTATTTTTTCTAATATATTTTTTTGGTCAGGTTCAATTGTGGTTTTGTATTTATCAAAATTAAAAGATCTGAGAGTTGCGCCAAATCCAAGATTTGCTGCAACCTCTTCACTTGAAATTTTTCCTAGTAGCTTTGATTCTATTATTCCTGTTTTTGATCTTGTAGATAGAAGCAGCCTTGCAGCAAGACCTCCTAGATCTTGAACTTTGGGAATATTTATTTCTTTATCAGAGCCTGTTCCTATCAAGTAAATATTGCATATTTCGAAATTTTCATTTTGCAATGTTAAATGCTTAACTTGTCCGAATTTGCCAGAAAAATTTTCCTTGTCTTTTATGACTTTGCTGATTATACCATGGTATTTTTTATCGAGTAATTCTGTATTGTCAGATTTGCTGCCTTGTTCGTCGATAAAAACGCAGATATGCGCCGCGTTTTCGTGAAATTTTTCTGTGAATTCGATGTTAATCATTTTTTCTCCTTGTATGTATATATGTATTATGAATTTGGCATTCGACCTCTTAAAAAACCCACCCAGAGATTTGAACATTCGTCACGAGGTTACACAATCAAACCTTTTTATGCTTAAATTCCAGAGAGATAAAGTAGAATTTCATGCATTTGTATAATCGTCCTAAATACCCTGTATTAAATTTACAATACGATTGCTAAAAGCGCTCGGGTCTTGTACCGGCTCTCCTTCTAGTACGCATGCCTGATCGAACAAAATCCATACTAGATCTTGTCCTTTTTTCTCATTAGTATGGAGAAGCTCAGAAAGATTTCGAAGGATAGGGTGAGCAACATTCACCTCAAAAATTTTAGAAGAAACTTTGTTTAGTTGTTTTTGTTCCACTAAAAATCTTTCCATTCTAATATCCATGTCTCCAGCCCCAACACTAAGACACGCAGGACTTGAAGTTAATTTTTTAGATGCTATCACTTCTTTGACGGAATCTCCTAAAGTTTTTTTACAAAATTCTAGTAATTTAATTTTTTCATCTAACTGTTCTTTTGTCTCTGCTTTATCTTCTTCCTTGTTTAAGCTTGTATCTAAATCTTCAGAACTTGCTCTTGTAACAGATTTAATTTCAAATTCTTTATACTTATTTGCAACATTTACCCAAAAATCATCTACCGGGTCAGTAAAAATTAAAACATCTATGTTTTTTGCGATATAGCCTTCTATCTGAGGGCTATTTTTTAATTTTAAAGGATCCTCACCGCTTAGGTAATAGATAAATTTATTATCAAGCCCTTCTGGAAGAGACGCAATATATTCATCAAGAGAAATCATCTTATCTTGCTTTGCTGAATAAAATAAAGCACAATCAAGAATCTTTTCCTGGCTAGGATTTATTTCGCAAAGTCCTTCCTTTACAGCTGCCCCAAAATTTTTCCAGAAATTTTCATAAGATTCTCTGTCTTCTTCTTTTTTCTTGGCAAGTTCAGAAAATACTCTTTTTGTTATAGAATTCCTTATTTTGTCTATAGTCGCATTATGCTGAAGACTTTCTCTACTTACGTTTAGCGGTAAGTCTTCAGAGTCAACGACGCCACGTAAAAACCTGAGGTAATGAGGAACAAGATCCACATTCTCATCAGTAATAAAGACTTTTTTAATATATAATTTCACCCTTCTTTTTCGATCAGGATGAAACAAATCAAAAGTTTTGTTAGTTGGTACAAACAAAAGATTAGTATATTCTACAATACCTTCGTTCTTGTTATGTAAAACAATCCAGGGTTTATCAGCGCTATAGGCAACTGATTTATAGAATTCTTCATATTGCTCGTCTGTTATATCACTTTTAGCGCGAGTCCAAAGCGCTGAGCTCGAATTAACTTTAACCTTATTTCCAGTTTCGTCAATAAAAAAAACTTTGGCCTGTATATGATCTGAATAAGTTTTTATGATATGTTTTACTCTGAAATGATCTAAGTAATCATCTAGTCCTTCTTTTATATGGAGAGTAACTCTTGTTCCGCGTACATCTGACTCTACTGTGTTTACCGTATATTCGCCCTCGCCAGTAGAAATCCACTCATAAGCCTGCGCTTCTCCTGCTTTTTTTGATATAACCGAAACTTTATCCGAAACCATGAAACTAGAGTAGAATCCCACCCCAAATTGCCCAATCAGATTACTATCCTTTTTACTATCTCCAGTTAGATTATTAAAAAACTCTTGAGTGCCAGATTTTGCAATTGTCCCAAGATTCTGGATTAGATCTTCCTTGTTCATACCAATCCCATTATCTTCAATGGTCAATTCTCTTTTGTCTTTATCTATTGCGACAATAATAGCAAGATCAGAAGAATCAGGTAAAAGATTTGGATCAGTTTGGGAGAGGAACTTTAGTTTATCGCATGCATCAGATGCGTTTGAGACAAGCTCTCTGATAAAAATATCTTTATTTGTGTATAAAGAATGAATCATTAACTGCAGAACTTTTCCTACTTCCGCATTGAATTGCATAGTTTCCTGTGTCATTGCTTTGCCTTAAATTTTGTTTTACATTCATATAGTTACGATGTTTTTGTTTTTAAAGCTCTGTTTGCAAGATTTTTGATATTTTTTTGGACGAAATTGCCAATTTTCTTGAATGGCGGATAGTGATTGATAAAATCACTTCATGAAAATACTATTCTTTCTACTTCTTTTTTTGCTGAATATATTTAATGCAGGCGCTAGCATGTTTAATAAGCTTGCGGTAAATGAATTTGCTGAATCTTCTAAATGCATCATGCATTTTGCAAAATATGAAAAGCAATATGATATTCCAAAAGATTTACTATATTCAATTTCACTAAGAGAAACAGGAAAAAAACATACAGAAGCTAATAAAACTATAGTTTGGCCATGGACTCTAAATATAGATGGAAAAGGATATTATTTTAATAATAAATTTGAGGCGATAAAATTTGCTAAAAAAGCAATCTCGGAAGGAGTTAAAAATATTGATGTTGGATGCATGCAAATAAATATGAAATATCATAAAAATAATTTCAGGTCTCTTGCGCATGCAATTGAGCCAAAGTTTAATATCGCTTTCGGAGCGAAATTTCTACGCGATCAGTATGATAGGCTAGGCTCATGGAAACAGGCGGTTGCTGCATATCACTCGTCCGATGCGGAGAAAGGATCTAAATACCTAAGCGGCGTGCTCAAAATAGCAAGTAATATAGAAAAGCATAAGTTTCACAGAAGACCTATTAATGGCTTTTTTGATTCTCGTGGAAGGCTCGCAAGATTCCCTCCTTTGTACAAAAGTCAATATTCTGCTTTGTATAAAAAGAAGAAAAGCTAAAGATTAAGTTGTAAGATCTTATACTATTTCCCAGAATAAATTAGATATATGAATTTTAGGGCTCCCTTGAGTTAGTCCATAACTAAATCCCATTTTTAAGTACTTGCTTCTAGCTCGTCGCTAAAGGCTTACACGAGAGTAGGCTTCGCTCCTCGCTCCTAATATTATTTAATCTGGGATTTGGTATTAGTACATAACTAAATCCCATTTTGAAATGATCAAGCCAAATGATCAATACGAATTTCGCTGGTCTCGTATGTACGCAACTTTTAATATAAACTTTTAATATACGTTTGGTATCACTCAGAACTTGAGTTATTCTTACTTGATCTATTCACTTAGAATCGAAGGCTTGAGTGAATCCATAGTTTTGCGAAGCGGCCCATTATTTTTTAAGATTTGTTGCCCCATCTTCGATTTTTAGCCTTTCTATTATGGAATCTTGCTTGGTTTTAGAGGATAGATTTGCGAGTATAATAGAGTTAATCATAAACATAGCAGCAAGTACTATCGTCGTTTTTGTAAGAAAATTTGCAGCAGTTCTTGCGCTTACAACGCCTGAATTACCTCCTCCGCTCAGTCCAGAAAGGCTGTCTGCGCCTGTCCTTTGTATCAAAATCACCAAAATTAGTAGAATTGAAATAGTAATTTGTACTATAAGTAGAATATTAAGCATATGAATCAACTATTTTTTGAAAATCGTTAAGGTTTAGCGAAGCGCTACCAACAATTAGGCCATTAAGACTTGCTATTTTTGATAATTGCTTTGAATTGTCGGTCTTTACAGCCCCACCATATATTATGCTGGGCTCTTTTGCAATAGATGAAATATAATCGCGAATATAATCTATAGTTTTCGCAAGTTCGTCAATCGCAAGCGGCTCATTTGAGCCTATAGCCCATAAAGGTTCATATGCGATTATTACCTTATCTATCTGACTTATCGGAATAGAAGAATCTATTTGTTTTTTTAGGTAATTCCTCCACTTGCCATATTTTCTTGCATGTAGAGGTTCTCCTATGCAAATTACAGGTGTTATGCCAGAGTTTATCGCTATTAGTGATTTTTCTACGATAGTTTTATTACTCTCATTTTTGTGCAATCTTGATTCAGAATGACCTACTATTGCATATTCCACTCCAAGAAATTTAAGAAATTTTGCACTAATTTCGCCTGTGTAAGGACCAAATTCTTCGTTAATCAATGAAACATCTTGACTTGCAATTTTGATATTTTTATCAAGTTCTACCAAATATTTAATATGAGAAATCGGAGGTGCGACAATGATCTTTATTTGGTCGTTTGAAAGATAAAAATCAAGCATATTATAATAATTTTCTATTTTTGTGCTTGGTAAATTCATTTTCCAATTGGCAATAATATATTTCATCTCTATATTCATTAAAATTTTCTTGATAAGATCTTCGTAGAATATTATTCTCACTTATCTAACACAAATAAAATACGAGATACAGTGTTTAATGTCATTAGAAATTCTCTAAAAACAAATATATCCAAGTTCATAATTATATTAATAGCACTTACATTGCTGATATTTTATCTAGGTGAAATTACAAAAAAAGGATCAGATATTGATGTTGCTAAACTATCTAAACTAGGTAATATATCGTTTCAAGAGTTTGATCGTGCTAAAAAAAATACGATAAATTTTATAAACCAAAATTCGGGCCAAAACCTACCTTTAGAGAATTTTTCTTCAAAAGAGTTTAATGCCGAAATCTTAAAGAACCTTATCAACAAAAAAATACTAACAAAGTTGATTCGCGACTATGGAATAATTGTAAGTGATAAAACTCTTGCTGATTACATAAGAAATGCCCCTGAGTTCCGTGATGACAATGGAAAATTCAACCTTTATGTATTTAAAAACTTCTTATCAAAACTATATATAACAGAGAAAGAATTTTATGAAGAGCTCAAGTTTGCGATTGGTAAAAAATTGCTCGAAAAAATTCTGCTTTCGAGTGTCCAAATGCCAAAAATATATTCGCAAAATATCATAAATTTCGCAGCCACTAGCTCAAATATTGATATTTTGCAAGCAAGGATTGACCTTCTGAGAGGTCCCACAAAGCTCTTAACCCCACAGGATAGCGACCTGAAAAAATTTTATGACGAAAACCAGAGTGAATTTCTTATTAAAGCAACTAAGGAAGTAAAATATATCAATATTCTGACTCAAAGAATCTTGCCTAGTAGCCTTGTAAAGGCTAGCAAAGAAGAAAAAATCAAATTTTTATCCGAAGAAATAAGTAAACTTGAGGACTTAATCGCAAGCGGGGAAACTCTTGAGGCAATTGCATCAAAGTATAAAATATCTATTAGCGCTTTTAAGGGCTCTTTGGATGATTTTCTTGCGAATCCTTTGTTATCTAAATTCTCTGATAAGATTTTTTCTATGCAAAAAGGCGAGGTTTCTTATCCTGCCGAAACTGAAACTGGTGAAAATATTTTAGTATTTAACCTAATTGCAGAAACTAAGGAAAAAATTGCAGAATATAATTCCGTAAAAACTCAAATTCTTTCCAAGTACCACACTAAACAATTAGTAGAAAATGCAAAAAAAACACTGCAGGATTTTGCAGCAAAAGCTAAATATGAGTCAATAGGGCGTATTGCAAAGGAAAATGGATTACAATATAAAAATACTGTAATTGCTAGGAATATAACTACAAAAGATATTCCAGATGAAGTAGTAGCAAAGATTTTATCAAGTCGAACAGGCGAGATAATAGGACCAATATTTGTAAATAATATAGGTTATATTGCAAGAGTAAATAAGGTTTACATAGACAAGGCGCAAGTAGACTCGTTAGGCAAAGTTCTCACGAGTAATCTCTCTAATAGCTTTGCACTAAGTGTGATAAATGATATTATATTTTACTATTACAAACAGGCAAACCCTGAGATTATGGGAAGTCTAATTGGGCTTGATTAGAAGAATGTGAAGTTGCAACCCTATGAATTTGAAAAAATTATGTGAGATAATTTTATGACAGAATGGATGCTACTAGAGGGTCAAACTGATTATGATGATGCGCTAAGCTTGATGGAAGATATTGTACAAAAAATTATAACTCAAGATTCTAATGATGTTGTTATTCTTGCGGAGCATAGTGATGTAATAACTGTAGGAACGGGCTTCCTTGAGCAAGATATTCCGAAGGGATTACATATAAAGAAAACAGGCAGAGGCGGAAAAATCACTTTTCATGGTAAAGGTCAAAGGCTTATATATCCAATATTTGATCTAAAAAGATCGCCGTGGAATAGAGACATAAAAAAATACATAAGCTTCTTGCATGATTGGATTATCGAAACTCTAAAGATTTTTGGCATATCTTCATATAAAAAGCATGATTTTATAGGTATTTGGACAAGCAAGGAAGATCAAGAATTAAAAATCGCATCCATTGGAATTAGAGTCAGAAAATGGATTACATACCATGGTATTGGATTAAATATTACCACTGATTTAAGTAAGTTTGATCAATTTATTCCATGTGGGATTAAAGATGTTAAGATGAGTTCTTTAAAAGATTTAGGATTTAGTGTAAACTTTAGTGAATTTGACGAAAGTCTAAGAGATTCATTTAATAAAATAAAAAAAATATACCAATGTCAGTAAGAGATACAGCAGCGATTATTCAGACTTCAACAAATGAAAAATCAGTAGCTTTAAAAATCAGTATGGCTTTGCTTGAGAGCAAAAAAGCTGCATGTGTTCATATTTCTGAAGCAGAGAGTTTTTATTCATATCAAGGTAAAATAGTCAATGACAAAGAGTTTGTATTAACTATCAAAACCATGAAATCTAGAGTGATAGACGCCATGGCCATAATTAAAGCAAACCATAATTATCATTTACCAGAAATTATCGAAATAAATATCGACGAAGCTTCATCAGAATATTTTGCATGGCTATCTAAAGAAACTGCAAAACAAGTAGCGAACTAGTATGAGTATTTTAAGTATAATTTCTACTGCTATAAAGCAAGAAGATACGACATATTTTTTTGAAAATTATACTAGCCAAGCTAGAGCGGTAATGCGCGCTCTTGAAAAAAATGGATATAGGATAGTAAAAAAAGAACCAACTCTGGAAATGATTAAGGCTGGAGTAAAGGCTATTAATCTTGGCAACGTAGATGCAAGACAACTAGCGAAAGATATATTTTCGGATATGATAGATACATAGTTAGTTCTCTTGGCCAGATAAATTGGAGCTATATTTCAGCATAATAAAATACTATTTTTTAGCTTAAATTGTTCGTAGGAAGATTTACTACCAGGTCATTCTACAAAAGACCTCTCCTAAAAACTCAACTTCTAGAGGCAATTGCTTCGCACGTGCAAGGGCTCCAGGATCCTCAGGTACCCGCCCGGTCCTTGCGCTCCGCGTGCTCCTTCTACTAGCTCGCTAGAGAAGTTAAGTTTTTCTAAGAGATCTAATAAAAGTTCATTTCAACATAATAATTTTATAGAAAATCAGTTGCATAACTTCTTCAATGCAATTATTAAATACCCAAACTTCACAAATTATCTAGAAGTTATATTTCTGATTAATGTAGAATAAATTAAAAAACTT
>JANRKH010000015.1:0-2841 GCA_033763595.1 Rickettsiaceae bacterium | reverse complement strand
ACTGACTTTATTGGTATAAATATCATCTTTCAAAAATTGCTTTAATTTTTTATACATTCTTTGGGCTTCACTATACATTCTGGATATGAAATAAAAATCTGCCGCTTTTTGGGCATACTCGTGTGGATAGGACACGCGAATTCGGGTGTAATAATTGCCATCTAAGGGATAATATGATTGATTTTGTGGGGCATAATGTACTTCCCAACAAATCGCTTGGATACCCTTAAGTTTGGAAAGTTCAAATGTTTCTATTTTTTGCTCCCACAATTGGGCTTTTACCAGATGTTTGCCTTGTTTCTCCCTTACTTCGGCTAGTAGTTGATAAGGTGCTTGAAAATTATTGGGGCGTAAGCTAATGGCTTGCTCAAAAAACATTTCCGCCTTAGCCAAATCATCGTTTTGAAGGTAAATCTCGCCCATCTCAGTCAAAGCAGTTTGGGTAGAAGGCGGATACATACGGGCATAAGCTGATTCGCTTTTGAAATTAAAGCGATTTTCAGGGAGTAATTCCGGTTCGTAGTCCAAAAATTTTTGATAATATTTTAAAGCTAATTCATTGTTAGCCAATTGATAATGAAGGTATTGGGCATAATACAAGAAAGTCATTCCTAGTGGACTGTTGAGTTGTATAAAGACATCATTTTCAAGCATTTCTGAGTGGTAATTGTCTTTATAGCGCACTCTTTGAGAACGCAAGTGTAGATAATGTATGGGAATGGATGGATTTAATGCTACTGCTTTTGCTAAAAAATAACCTGTAGCCTTTTCACAAAAATAATCTTCATATTGATTACCCACCCAACGACAATGCTCCCACAGTACTTGAGCAGTGCTAATCCATTCATAATCAAATACCTGATATTTACCTAGTAGATATTCAAAGTAAATGCAATATGGTTTAAAATGCTCCCAAAGCATAGGTGCATTTTCATCATAACCTTCGGTATCGCCGTTTCCCACTTCTACAATTTCGGGGTAGGCAATATTAAAAAATTTGGCAGCTTGTAATAAGCTATCTATCTGATTATTAGGTAATTGTGCTTTTAAAATTTCATAGATTTTTTGGCAAATTTCAGAAATGATGGTGGTATTTGAGTAGTTAAAATCTCGCCACTTCAACTCAAGACATTGGAAAAAACGAGTATATTCTCCACGAATATTTCTTCGTGTTGTATGAGTTTCAGTGATGTATTGCCAACGGGCATACGTCCAAGCCAACAAACCTATGTCTGGTTTTGTTAGGGTAGGATTGGTAGCCAAAAATTCCAAAACGTCTTGGGCATTGGGGCTAAGTATTTTTTCTAAATTATTCATTAGCCTGACTATTACTTGTTTTTTTTATTTCTCCTTCAACTTTTAGTTTTAAAATATAATTAAAAGCATCATAATGGTCTTCAAGCTAAGCACCATTTCTAAAAATAAAAGATAAACGCAAACCCGCAAGGTGGCTCGCCCGAATTATTAAATTATCACCTTCTTGGGGTGTATAGTCAAAATCAAAACAATTTCCTTCATTTAAGTGCAAAAGCACCCATTCTGCGGTTAATCCTTTGCCAATGTTTGAAGTTGTTAATAGATATTTGCCTACCATTTTTAAGGCTCGTTGCTCGACAAATTCATACAAATACCAACGATAAGTCTGTGAATCATTGGCTTGATTTTTCTTATTTCGCCTTGAATTTTTATTGTGTATGATTGGCTTTTCTTTGTCCTCACAAGTACATAAAACAAAGCCTTTTTCAAAGTCGCACATATATTTTGAGAATTGAATTCCTCACCTTTCGGGTGAATAAATAGATGATAAAAATCTTTATTAGAGACGTCAAGAATTTTTTTTGGCTTTAAAATATTAATAAAATTTATATATTTTATTGATAATCATTTGTTTAACTAATGATTAGAAATAAAAAGCTACTGATTGTAAATATTCTTAAAACGTATAAATCCAAGATTCTTTTGGCAAAACCTCATCAAATTATCGGTCAATTACCTCTTGCAACTCGATTTTTTGCGGGTTATTTTTCAAATAATAAAGTTTAACTTGAGTTTGTAGGGCATATTTATTATACCGTTCCTCTGTTACTTGCACCTCGGCACTGATGAATTTCCCTATTTTGATTTCTTGGATGTTTTTACCTATATCTTTGATGATTTCATTTACCTCTTTATTTTTTTGGATAATTGATGTATCTTTTTTAGGCAAATTTTCTTGCCTTGGTTGGGTAAAAAAGTAAATAGTCAAGTAATAATTAGGAAATCGATGATGGGTTTTGTACTTTCTCACTATGCTTCCTTCGGTCAAAACACCTTGTTCTTTGAACATTTTTTTTTCATTGCAAGCCATTAGACTACTTAGAAATATTACGGTCAATAAAGACAACTGTATGAATGAATATGTGAGTAGATTATTTTTCATTTCATTGTTCAGCTATGATTTCGCATTAGGTTTTTGGAGATGAATTTTTACAATTTCAAAGTCAATTTCATTTTCCAAAACTGGTCCACAATTATGACTCATTATTATTTTTTCGGATAAAGGAGGAATTTCTACAAGGATAGATTTATAGGCTGTAGTATTGGTTTCTATCGCACACTCGACAAAAAATGTCAAAGTAGGATGTAAATTTTTGAGAAAACCATCATATTCCACCATATTGCTATCACGTAATTCTTTTAGTAAATATTCTGTATAATCTTCCATCTTATATTTTTGAGTTTAGTTTTCAATCTCCCAAATTCCTACCAAGTGCGCTATATACCGCGCAGGTTGAAATTCGCCAAAGCTAATCAGGATAAGGACTTGATTATCAGATGAATCCCTATCAATAAAAAAATAAT
>JANRKH010000014.1:0-14019 GCA_033763595.1 Rickettsiaceae bacterium | reverse complement strand
GCTCAAAGAAGCAACAAATATAAAGATAGTAACTCAAGGAAAATAATTAAAAATATCTCTCTACTTGCAGGATTTGACGTGAAACTCTCAAATAAATACATCTCCCACACAGGAGTCTTAAGAGTTAAAGTAGGGCTGTAGGGGTGATTAGATGGGTTTAACAAATAAAATGCAACCTCAGTCCTTCTGATCTATTACTGTATGGGTGGTTAGCTTGCCAAAGACAAGTAAGGCTATTAATGAGTGGTAGCGAGGGAGGGACTTGAACCCCCGACACACGGATTATGATTCCGTTGCTCTAACCAGCTGAGCTACCCCGCCTTAAAGATAAATGAGCTTTCTATATGCTTTATACCAAGTCCCATTTTTAGGTGATGAATTATACC
The DNA here is from genome assembly GCA_033763595.1 of Rickettsiaceae bacterium. Taxonomy (GTDB): domain Bacteria; phylum Pseudomonadota; class Alphaproteobacteria; order Rickettsiales; family Rickettsiaceae; genus JANRKH01. The sequence continues at coordinate 13,633 of JANRKH010000014.1, read as the reverse complement.
AAATCCCATTTTTAAGTACTTATCGTATAGCTCGTCGCTAAAGGCTTACACGAGAGTAGGCTTAGTGACTTGCTCCTAGTATTATTTAATTCTAGAAATTTGGTATTAAGTGAGCAATGCGAATTGGAGCCTAGCTCACCTGTACGCGCTATTATATACGTTTTGCACAGGGGTGCACTAAATTCATATGTCCAGGTTTTATGCCAGAGAGTTGGTATTATGGGCCTTGTTCGCAGTTATGTATTATGGGTCATTACTCACTCTTGGTAAATTTAATTCTTAACTAGACCTCTCTGTAAAACTCTACTCATTGATGCAATTGCTTCGCTCGTGCAAGTATAGCAGGATTTTCGCGTGACTCCTATGTTACACCTTGCGGTTCTAGCTCTTTTTGCGTGTCGTTATGGGGCTTTGCCCTAGTAGCTAAACTTTTCGAAGAGGTCTAGTGTGTGTAGCTAGAAGTATGTCTAAATCTTTCGCAAGCAGAACCCATGAAATTCATGTGATAAGCTTAATTTAGTAAAATGTATAAGCAGATTAACGCTTAGAAAATTGCGTACTTTTACGAGCTTTCTTCTTACCGTATTTTTTTCTTTCTACTACCCTTGAATCTCTTGTGAGGAATCCGGATTTACGTAGAGAGACGTGATAAGTCTCATCAAATTTATCTAAAGCTCTTGCTATACCAAGCTGAATCGCACCAACCTGACCAGAATAGCCACCACCTTTCACAGTGCAAAATACATCGAACTTACCATCTGAGTTAACACGCGAAAATACTGACAGTAACTTTGTAGAGAGAGATGGTATTCTAAAATACTCCTCTAATTGCCTGTTATTTACAACGAAATTACCTTTTCCGGACTTAACCCACACTCTTGCTACCGAGCTTTTTCTCCTGCCAGTTCCATAAGTCCTTCCGAGTGTATCCCTTGAGCCAGAATTCTGTGTTTTGGTTTTGCTAGATAGGTGAAGATTTCGACCTTCTTTTGTTCCAGCTTCTTTTGCTCCAAGCAAGCCCTGGTTGTTTATTTCCAGTTTATTCTTTTCGGATTTACCTTTTGCAGATTTTGCAGTTAAAGACTTATCTTGAGGATGATTTATTTTGAGTAACGTCATTTATGTCTCTTAGGTTGTGCACTTTATATTTTATCTCTTATTCTTAAGGTTTTTTTGAGCAAAGTCATAGATTTTAGGCTGCTGAGCTTCATGTTTATGCTCTGGACCAGCGTAAATGTATAAATTTCCTAGCTGCTTTCTGCCAAGTGGGCCACGATTAATCATTCTAGAAACCGCAAGTTTTAACACCCTTTCTGGATACTCACTTTCTAGTATCTTTCCGGCAGTGGTTTCTTTGATGCCACCAGGAAATCCTGTGTGTCTGTAATAAATTTTGCCATCTTTTCTTGCGGCTTTCTTTCCAGAAAGAGTCACTTTGCTCGCATTAATCACTATTATATTATCTCCGCAATCCATATGAGGAGTATAAGATGGCTTGTGCTTTCCCCTGAGTATCATTGAAATCTCAGCGGCCAGTCTTCCAACAACTAGTGATGATGCATCTATAAGTAGCCATTCTTTTTTTATATCTGAGGGCTTTGCGGAAAAAGTTTTCACTAAAAGTACCTTGTAAATATTTTATATTGAATGCTAGCTTTTAGCATCAAATGACCCACAATGTCAAGCATAAACTTAATTAACTTAATCTAATTTTGCGGTCATCGATTAAAGCACGAATTTTTAATAAATCATACCAACTAGTTTTTTTTTGACTTGGCTGCCTTAGTAAATATGCTGGATGAAAAATTGCTGTAGTGATAACCGAATCCGCAAGATATTGATTTTTATATAAAAAATTTTCTTTGCGTATTTTTGAAATTTGCATTTCTTTGCCAAGTAAACTTGAAACAGCCGTCCCGCCAACTAAAATTAGTAACTTTGGCTTTATAAGAGCTATATGCTTTTCAACAAAAGGCTTGCAAATATCTATCTCATCCCAGGTAGGAGCTCTATTCCCAGGAGGTCTCCAGAAAATAGTATTGGTAATATATGCATTTTTTTGCCGAAAAAGCCCTATAGTGCTTATCATATTATCGAGTAGCTTTCCACTTTCTCCGCAAAAAGGAATACCCTGCTCATCTTCTGTAGCACCTGGCGCTTCACCTATTAACATAATCTCCGCAGTACTTATTCCATCTGCAAAAACAGTATTTTTTGCTCCTTTCTTTAGCTCGCATCCGTCGAACTTATAAACATTTTGCCTTAACTCTTCTAATGTACTTACATTATCGGCTATGATCCTTGAGGAATTTTTATGCAAAACTCTAGTATTACTGACTGTTAAATCTAAAGAAATATTACTAAAATTCTCTTTTTTCGCTTCGGCCTTGAAATAAGTTATATCATTATATCCATGATCTTTAGAGATTTTGGGGGGGTTCTTGCTAGGGTCGGTATCATGCTTCTTTTCAAAAAAAATATCATCTATTTCCATTGCTTGAAGCCAGGCCTTATTTAATTTATAATTTGTCATAAGGATTTTATACAAAATTATTAAAGATATGAGCAACAATATATATTTTGCGAGCAAAAGTCTATTACCTTTAAGGCTAGATAAGCTTCTTTCTAATATGTCCGGGATAAGTAGAAACCAAATTATTCATTTGATCAAAAAGGGTAATGTATTTGTTGATGATAAATTGGAAATAGACACCTCAAAAATAATTGCCGAGGAGTCTATTATAGTAATAAAAAATAATTTTGTAGATCATAACAAGGATATTATGCCAAAGGCTATATCGTTAGATGTAGTATATGAAGATGAAGATATTATTGTAATAAATAAACAAGCTGGATTGACTGTTCACCCCGGAGCTGGGAATTATAACGACACTCTGGTAAATGGATTACTTTATCATTGCGGAAAAAATCTATCATCCATAAATACTGAGGAAAGACCAGGAATAGTGCATAGGATAGATAGAGATACATCGGGGCTTATTGTTGTAGCGAAAAATAATTTTTCTCATAATATTCTAGCAAAGCAAATATCTGATAGAAAAGCTATTAGAATGTACAAATGCTTAGTGTGGGGATATCCCAAAGACCAAAGCGGTTCTATAATAACAAATATAGGGAGAAATAGGGTAGATAGGCAAAAAATGCAAGTGCAAAAAGATTTTGGAAAACTAGCAGTGACTAATTATAGAACTTTAGAAATTTATAAAAATGGGCTATTTAGCCTTGTTGAAGCAAAGTTAGATACTGGACGAACGCACCAGATAAGGGTTCATATGACCCATATAGGCTGTTCAATTTTAGGAGATCAGATGTACGGTGCGAATAATAAAAAAATCGCACAAATTAATGATGTATATACTAGGGAAATTGTGGGCGCACTAAAGCGCCAAGCCCTTCATGCTTTTAAGCTCTCAATAATCCATCCTCGCAAAAATGAGAGGATGGATTTTGAAAGAGCTTTGCCCTTGGACATTGCGTCTATTATCAATTTTTTGAAAAATTAATATATACCGTCAATAATTCAGGATTTTAAATTGCGGCCGAGCTCAAGTCTTTTTGCATGAATTTAGGTAAGCTTTGCGCATAAGCCGAGAAGCCTAGAGAGCAACCCCCGGGCTGCTGAACTTAAAGAGGCTTTGCATAACCCAAAGTTCTAGCGTTTCTTATGAAAAATCAGACTGACCATCTTGATAGCCGCCTTGGATTGACATTTCATCGTCTGATGACTGGTCAGTATCAGATGAATCATCTTGGAAATCATCACTAAGTTTACGCTTAGTAAGATTAAAGTCCCAAGCCTCAGCTTCAGCCTCAAAAGCACTTAAGAGATTAACGTTTGTTTCTGAAAAAACTGTATCATTTTGGTAATTTTCATTCTGTCTAGACTCACTCTCGACTCCCCTAACAATTACTGGCGCTTCTTGCGTCAGGAGAAGTCTGGCTTCTGGAGTGCCCCCAAAATCACCGAAGAGATTACGACTAACGTTTGGATTTTCTTCTTCGACTCCTAAGTTTGGAGTCAAGAGGCTTGAACCGTTGTTTTGTAACTCTCTCTGAAGTGGCGTTGCATAATTTGCTTCGGGGAGAAGGCCTTCGAGGCTCGGGAATGAAAGACTTGCAACTTGTTGAAGATTTTCTAAATTACGAGCATTTCTTATGAGCGGCCTGGCTAATTGAGGATTTTCTGGAGTACGAACATTTCCTATTGGCGGCGTGGTTGGATTACTATTATTATTTTCTGGCATTTTTATTTTTCCTTCTGTTTATTGTGTTAATTCCAATAATTTCACCATTATGTGCAACTTAATTTCTATAGGTCTTTGGCAAAGTTTAGGATGATGTATTTAATTCCATTTCTAGATTAAAGCCATCATAAATCCCAAGCATCGATTCTGTCAATTTTCAATAGATCTCTTCAAAAAACTTAGCTCATAGCTGTAAGGGCTAGAAGCTGGATTTTTTGAAGAGGTATAAGTCGCAAAGATAAGTAAGATTTAGTTTGGAATGTGAAACACGGTTTAGTGATCTCGAAGTAAGAAAATTTTATAAAAATAATTTAAGTTAAAGCTAAAAAATTAATTTACTTAAAATAGCACATTTATAAAAATTCAAAAATTAAATCTTCTGGTTCTTATGATTTATTGGAAATGTATTATACATATTAATAAATATTTGTCAATTTAATTTAATCATTATGTATATATTATTATTTCATACAAAATCTCAGGAGATTAAATAATAAAAATTTTAAATTCTCTAATATATTTAATCTTGCAATAAGTTTTTTTAATTTATATGTTTACCGCTTTAAATTTAGAGATAAGTTTCTTTTGAGCTGGCAAATTTTTCATAAAATATCTAAAGAATTTATATTGGTAATATTATTATCTGCTGCATTTAATTCTGATGCATCAACGTGGCCGCCTAAACTAAATGAGACAATTATAAGTATTTCTTATGGCAAGGCTTACAAATTATTTAAAAATTCAAAGAGAGCGGAACGACATGAGAGTAGTTTAGCAGAGAATCAAGATGCTAGTTTAAAGACTGCAAAGCTCATCGCTGAGCTTTCCTCAAATAGCTACGATACGAAGTATAACAAAAAGCAGATTGACTATTTAAAACAAAAACTAGCAATTCTTGAACAAGAAAAAACACTGCTAGAACATCAGAATGCCGAGCTTAAAACCCATCTCTTAAAATCTAATAGTGTTGTTTATTTTGAAACTGGGGTAAAAGATAATTATTCAGTTGGTGGGACTAGTTCGGTAGCATTTTTACATGGATTATCGGATAATAAAAATTTTTATTACAAAGAAGCAAGTATTTTCGCTAAAAAACTCCTTCTAGATAAAGAAAAATACGCGATCGCAACTTCTGCTGGCGTTGTTCTACATGCAATGAGGAATACGCCAATCACTTCTTTTGAAATAGCTCCTTTCATCTCTCTTCATGGATCAAAAATCACCAAAATCAAACAAATCATTCAAATTGCTAAGCAAGTAGAATTTACGATTTTTGCTGAAAAGCATTTGCATTTCTTAACTAAATTTGAATTAAATTTTGATTATGAGGTTGGTAGCCAAGTGAGATTAGAGCAATTCTTTGAATATAATTCAGGTTATAATTACGAATCAAACAGATACTACAAAACACAGTTTGTAATATCGCAATCTCTAGATTTTATAGAATATAAACCTTTAACAAATTCACAAATTTCCGTTGGTCTGTACATAGACTATTACTCTAAAAAAAATAGATTATCATCGAAAGGTGTTTATTATGAATTCACTTTCAGAGTCTGATGATCTTGACCTTGAACTAGTTAGTTCCGAATATGATAAGTTTGCAAACAACGATCTTCGCAATACTCAAATCACTGAAAATTTCGTAATTACAGAATATTCAGGGGAGATTTGTTTGTTTAGGCCTGAATATTTTCAAGACATGGAAAACTATATTGATAGTGGAATAATTACTGGCACGATAAACTCAAGCAAAACTATTGTAATATGCAATGAAATATCTGCACCATATTTTGAAAAATATGGTGGCGAGTGCAGGGTACTAAAATGTTCGAGGGGGGTTTTTTTAAAAATTTTAGACAGATATTACGGATTATACTCCTTATTTCTTGCAGAATATTTGAGAATTTTTATATATCCAAGATGCTCTGCTTTTATTTTTTCTTCCTACCTAACAAGACTAAGTATTTTTTGTTTTTTTTCACTAGCCCAAATACTAATCTTCTATTTTGGTTTTTTGGGATTCATGATTTGTGTGCTACAATTTTTAAATTTAGTTTTTAAAATAATTGTTTCGGCAAAAGCGATTTTTGATCCAATAGCGCAAGAAACTGTTGAACTGGGTGACGATAATGATTTACCAGTATATTCTATACTTGTTCCTCTATATAGAGAAGCGGGGAAAATCGGCTCTATCATCAGAGCTTTAGAAGCTCTAGACTATCCAAAAGATAAATTAGATATAAAGTTAATAGTGGAATTTGACGATACGCAAACGCTAAAAGCTATTAAATTACAATCTCTTCCATCCTACTATCATCTAGTAGTCGTGCCAAATGGCTATCCCCAAACAAAACCACGCGCATGCAATTACGCTTCAAAATATATTATGGGGGAATATCTAGTTGTGTATGACGCTGAAGATAAACCAGAAAAATCTCAACTCAAAAAATCGGTAGCACAATTTAAAAAGCTCGATAAATCCTACATTTGTCTTCAGTCAAGATTACAAATATCTTCTAAAAATAGCAGTTTACTTGTTCAATTTTTTAAGCAGGAATATGACATATGGTTTGGGGTCATATTATACGGAATGACGAAACTTGGATTACCAATAGGACTTGGCGGAACTAGTAATCATTTTAAAGTTGACGCGCTGAGAAAATTGGGCTTTTGGGACCCATATAATGTAACGGAAGACGCTGAGATTGGCATGAGAATAAGCCTGGCTGGATATAAGGCCTACATGCTAGATTCATACACTATAGAAGATGGACATATCTCACTTTCTTCCTGGATAAGCCAGAGAAGTAGATGGATTAAGGGCTTCATGATCACTTTAATATCTTACATTAGGATGGAAAAAAAAGACCAGTCCATTTTTCACATAACCTCAAATATTATCTTTCTTGGCATTTCTAGTGTTGGGTTTTTGTTATTTCCGATTTCTTTGTTTTCAATTTGTATGTACGGGACCCGTTACCACGAAACTATAGTTTTTATAGCAAACTCACTTTTATATCTTGCTCTTAGCTGGGGTTTATCTTATTTTTGTATGAAAAGATCAAAATCTGAAATATCATTTTTTGATAGAGTAATTATATTTTTATTTCCTGCGTATTTTATCCTTCACTCAATTGCAGCTTTTATAGCTTTGTTTGAAATGCTATTCGCGCCTTTTTTTTGGAAGAAAACCGATCATGATATGTTTTAGGAATAATAATATTACCAAATCCAAGAATCAAAAAATACTAGGAGTAACTCACTAAGTCTAAATGTCATGTAAGATGCGGCAAGTAGTTAAGTAGAATTTGGTATAAGATACAGCTCCTTGTAATCACAAGTAAATATAGAAATGAATCAAAATAATAAACTAAATTTATCTCATCTATCAATCAGCGAAACAATAAGCAACATTTTAAGAAATTATTTTAAGATGCTTGGCAATAGTGCGCCTGTTGATGGGCTATACAAATACGTTATTTCAGAAGCAGAAAAGGCGCTCTTCACGGTTGCACTAGAAGTGACAGGCGGTAATCAAAAAAAGGCAAGTGAAATAATTGATGTTAATAGAAACACACTTAGCAAAAAATGTAAGCACCTTAAATCCAAAAAAGAAAAACCAGAAAAGTAGAGAGAGGAGTCGCATTTATTCAATATACCTCTCCCCCACAAACTATTATTTCAGTTTGAGTATTGCGTCGCCCGTGTATGTAAGCCAGCTTCATACACTAAGCTCCGGTCTTTTCGCTAGGCAAAGCGCCTCTTCTTTTGCTATCATCTTCTTGTTGCCAGTTTCGAAAGAGGTCTTATTAAAGACAAAGATGAATATTATCAAAATCCAAGAATCAAATACGCTAGCGCAAAGTATATTATATGATCGTTAAGCAAGAAATTACAGAAAGTAGTAAAAATAGGACTTGGTATTACGCGCAAAAATAACATATATTGTAAATATTGACCTAAAGTTCATTAGATCATTTCTTTCATGCTTGATTTTGTGATCATAGCTAAATATATTGATTAACAAAAATCCAAACATAATTACTATGCCAAAATCACCATGGGAAGACGATGAAAGGTCAGATGAATTTCCGGCCATGAGAAAATCTTCGCGAAGCAACTTTCCAAATTTTAAAATACCTGATGTTGGAGGAGTCCCTCCATGGCTTGCACTTGGGGCTGTTGGAGTGATATTCTTAATATGGCTTGCTTCAGGACTCTATAAAATCAGTGAGGGAGAAGAATCGGTTGTTCTTAGATTCGGCAAGTATGTTCGCACTGAAAAGCCAGGACTTAACTATCATCTACCATGGCCATTTGAGGAGGTCATAGTTGAACCTATTTCTAAATCTAGAAGAGTTGAAATAGGCTATAGATCTAGCGTCTACTCACCAGACAAACAAAAGTTTATTGCTCATGAAAGTAAAATGTTAACAGGGGACGAGAATATCCTCTCTTTACACTGTGATGTTCTGTGGCATATTAGGAATTTACAAGATTATGTTTTTAATGTACTTAGCCCGGAAGATACGGTAAAAGCAGCAGCTGAGAGTGCAATCAGAGAGGTCATAGGAGAAACTCCTATAGCATATGCTCTTTCAAGTCAAAAACAAGAAATTGCAAGCAAAATAGAGACTTTGGTACAAAAAACTCTTGATTCTTATGATATAGGAATAGATATTGAAATGGTTCAATTGCTAAAGGCCGAACCTCCACAGGAGGTAATATCTGCATATCGAGATGTTCAAACCTCAAGGGCCGATAAAGAAAAGGAAATAAACCAAGCACTTGCATATAATAATGATGTTTTGCCTAAATCTAGAGGGGAAGCTTCTAAGCTCGTCCAGCTAGCAGAAGGATATAAGCAAGAGGTTATATCAAAAGCGCAAGGCGACACAAAAAGATTTCTTGCGATATATAGCGAGTATGTCAAGAATAAGAGATTGATTAAAGATAGACTTGCGCTCGAAACAATCGAAGAGGTTTTGGCTAGTTCCACAAAATATATTTCCGGCCCAAACACTTTACCACATCTCGCGATAGACCAAAAATAATAAGATTATGCCAAAAATTAATATTTATTTAATAACAGTACCGCTAGTAGCTCTAATTATATTGTTACAGTCTTTTTTTACTGTGGATGAAAGAAAAATGTCGATAGTTTTTCAATTTGGCGAAGCGGTAAGAGTGATTAAAAAGCCTGGCTTATACATGAAAATCCCTCTTATTCAAAATGTCATTTCTTTTGATAATAGAATATTACACATAGACGCTGAAGCGAAAGAGCTTACGGCATCTGACGGTAAAAGAATAATTATAGATGCATTTGCGAAATATAAAATATCCGATCCTGTTGTTTTCTACAAAACTGTAAATAATCAGCCAGGAGCAAGCGTAAGGCTAAGCAGAATAGTTGAATCTCAGATGAGAAAAGTAATAGGAAAAAACGATTTAATATCACTTCTCTCATCTTCACGAAGAAATATAATACAAGAAATTAGCGATAATGTTAAAATAGAGTCAGAGAAATTTGGTATAAATGTTTTAGATGTTAGAATTCTTAGAGCGGATCTGCCTCACGAAAATAGTGCAGCAATATACAAAAGAATGCAAACTGAAAGAGAAAAAGAAGCAAAACAAATTAGAGCAGAGGGCGAAGAAGAAGCGGCCAGAATCAGATCAAAAGCAGATAAGGAAGCCAAAATCATTCTTGCAGAAGCTTATAAAAAATCAGAAATTATAAAGGGCGAAGGGGATAAGGAGTCTTCAAGAATTTTTGCAGAAGCTTTTGGTCCTGATCCTGAATTTTATTCATTTATCAGACATTTGCAGGCTTATAAAAATAGCTTTAAAAAAGGCGACTCCACTATCATCATACCACAAAAGAGCAAATTTCTTCAATACATGGAGATAACAGAGTAAAACCAATATATGCAAAATATTTTAGTATCCTTTTATAGTAAAGTTTATCATAAAATTTATCATAAAAATCTAAGCCTTTTTTTTAGGGGATTATTATGTATATTATTCTGCTCTTATGTAAATCTTACGAGAGCAGAATCTGGTCCTATCAATTATAGTATTGCAGATATTGTAGAGCCTCTTATGCCTGCGGTGGTAAATATCAATACTATAAAATATCAAAATAAAAAATTGCACAGGGAAAACTTACTACCAGATGAAATGAAAAATCATCCTTTTGGTGAATTTTTTGAGCATTTTGGTTTTCCTTTTTTTATGGATGAAATGCCAACGAACCCTAAGGCAATTTCCTTGGGCTCGGGATTCATTATCAGTCCAGATGGTGATATTGTAACAAACCACCATGTAATCGCAGAAGCCGATGAGATCACTGTAAGACTCAATAATAACAAAGAATTTAAGGCTAAAATAATTGGTAGCGATCCAAAAACTGATATTGCTCTGTTAAAAATAACATCAAAAGACGCTTTACCATATGTAAAGTTTGGAGATTCGTCAAAATCTAGAGTGGGAGATCTTGCAATCGCCATAGGGAATCCTTTCGGTCTTGGAGGCACTGTTACATCCGGAATAATATCTTCAAAATCTAGGGACATTGACATAATATCCGGCGGACTAATTGATGATTACATCCAAACAGATGCACCAATCAATAGTGGAAACTCAGGCGGTCCTATGTTTAATGTTAAGGGCGAGGTTATTGGCGTTAACACAGCTATTTTAACTCCGTCCGGCACTAATATAGGAATAGGCTTTGCAATACCATCAAAAACAGCAAATAATATAGTCGAACAGCTAAAGCATGGCGGCAAAATCGAGAGAAGCAAACTTGGCATCAGAATACAAGAGCTAACACCAGAAATATCTGAAGGACTTGGCCTTTCGACTCAAAAAGGTGTAATTATTGCAGGAGTTGATGAGGGGGGCGCAGGTGAAAAAGCGGGACTGAGAACAAGTGATATAGTAGTGGAGTATAATGGACAGGAAGTGCACTCAGTTAGAAAATTGCAAATTCTGGTTGCAGAAACTCCAATAAATAGATCTGTAAAAATAAAAATCATTAGAGACGGCAAGCAAAAACTAATAGATGCTAAAACCGAAGAGCTAACAGATCTTACTGAAAATAGCAATGATAAAAGAAAACTAAAGAAAAATTCAGATAATAGTCCGAGAAACCTCGTAATCAATAATGTTGAGTTCGAGGATACTGAAGTTCAAGACCATCATAATAAAGGAGAAATTAAAACACACGTAAGAGTTTCAGCTAATAAATCTAGAGATTATTGGAGAAATTTACAAAAAGGCGACATTGTCTCAAAAGTAAATCAGATCAGTATTAAAAATCTTGCAGATTTAAAGGAAGAATATGATAGAACAATAAATCAGGGCAAAAAGCACATAGTTTTTTTAGTCAAAAGAGAGTCAATGACGATATACCTAGCACTTCCTTTGCCAAACTAGCTCAAAATTATCTCAGTAGGGATAAAAATAGAATTTACTAATGTCATGAAGTTAAAAATAGGCACAAGATCGAGTGCACTTGCCATAAAACAAACTGAAATATTCATCAACCATCTCAAAAAATATTTAAGTTTTGAACCTGAGATAATAAAAATCAAAACCACTGGTGACATAGTAACGAGTAAGCCACTATATGAAATTGGTGGCAAGGCCTTATTCCTTAAAGAGCTCGAAGAAGGATTGTTAAACCAAGAAATAGACATAGCAGTTCATTCTCTAAAGGACGTGCCTGGAAAAATCGATCCAAAATTTACGCTATCATGCTTTATCGGACGAGAATATCCAGCCGATGCAATTATCTCCAAAAAAGCAAAATCCTTAAACGAACTACCATATGGCTCAAGAGTTGGCACTTCCTCGCCAAGAAGAATAGCATTCATTAAAAAAGCAAGACCAGATATTGATATATTAGGCCTCAGGGGCAACATAGATACAAGAATAAGACTTTTAATGGAAGATAGATACGATGCAATAATACTGGCAGAATCTGGGCTTAAAAGGCTATCCATGTGGGATTCAGCGATTTGCACAAGGCTTGATATTAACGAATTCATTCCAGCAGTAGGCCAAGGGATCATTGTGGCGGAGATATTAACAAATAATACTAATTTAAATACTCTATTAAAAACCTCTTGTCCACCAGAGAACTACCCTCTTATATCTATGGAACGAAGTTTTTTAGAAGAACTATCCGCTAATTGCGATACACCTGTTGCAGCCTACATCACAAGCCAAAACGATACCTACACCGGAAGATTTATGTACGCAAAAAACCTTGACTCTAATCCAAATACGATTACCAGATATTTAGATGAAATCTCCGAAGCAAATGGAAAAAAAATAGCAAAAGAGCTTAAGCTTGTGACCTAAAAATTACTTTTAGGTAAATATTTTTAAAGTAACAAGAAATACTCTCAAATATTTTCAACGAATCAGTTAGTATATATTAATAAACAACTATAATTCGTTATATGCAGATTTCAGCAAAGATTAAAAATGCTTTTGAGAGCATAAAAAAATCCTTATCAGAACAATTAGAAAACTATTCACAAGGCCAATTAAATAAAAAATTTTTACAAGCCATAAAACAAAAAAAGCTCGATAAGGCGATCGAGCTAATGAAAAAGGGAGCGCAGTTTGATGGCAGGGAGAAGGATATAAATTTAGCAGTAAAATCATTAAACGAAGCTATACTAAACCATAATCAAAACTATCAAAACTTTGCAGAAACTTATTTTTCAATAAGTCTAAAGCAACCTCAAAATGAACAGGAAGTTTTATACAAAAACTCAAAACTACAAGAATATAAAGCGTTTATAGATCGCGAAAGACAAACTCTAGATAAACTTTCAAAATTATCACAGAAAGTTAACCCTCCTAACGCAACTGCTACACATAATATTGTTCAATTTACAACCCCAGATGTAGTGATTCGAGAATGCAGAACGAAATACCTAAGTCCTTTCAAGATTAATGAAAACACTATTAACAATAACCCAGGTGTCCTCACGAAATATGGTGATAATATGCACAAACAAAATCCAGATCTTTTTTTTAAAATGGTAAATAGTCCAACCGCTCAATTATCACTGTTTATTAAAGATAAAACCATAATAGACACCTCAAACAATGCTAAAATAGCGCTCATAAATCCCAAACTTCCTAAAATAAGCACGTAATATAATTGCTACACAATAGATAAACTATGTCTTTAGGGCATTTTTTTATTGCTTTTGCATATTACGTGTGTTAGCATATTCACGTAATAATATATGTATAGGAGTTTTTATGGCGCACCCAGAATGGGCACTCAAGTTTAAACAAAAATGCACTGAGCTCAGATGCATCCGTGGCAAATACTA
>JANRKH010000013.1:0-6709 GCA_033763595.1 Rickettsiaceae bacterium | reverse complement strand
TCGCAAACAGCTAAAATAGTCAGGCTTATCTTCATTTTTGTCATTCCGAACGTCAGATGTATAAATACATAAATCAAACAATGACAGGTAAATAAATGAAAATCAGTGATTTATAAAATCTGTCATAGGTAGGAATCTTGTCTTTTTTTATCCTCTGTTTGCGTCCTCGCAAACAGCTAAAATAGTCAGGCTTATCTTCATTTTTGTCATTCCGAAATCAAAAAATGACATTTTATCCTCTGTTTGCGTCCTCGCAAACAGCTAAAATAGTCAGGCTTATCTTCATTTTTGTCATTCCGAAATCAAAAAATGACATTTTAGCTTCATTCATCATATAGAGCGTGGGCGTTAAAGTCCACGCTCTATATGATTGAAATTCAGTGATTTATAAAATCTGTCATAGGTAGGAATCTTGTCTTTCTAAGTGTGTGATTTACAAGCGTTTTCGAATACAAGAAATACAGTCCCCTTTGGGGCAAAAATGCAGTTCCTTTCAGGATAAATTTCCAAAATGACAAAAAATATACTTGATAATCAAGTTTTAATTTTTATCCTGACGGCTATGGCGAGGACGCAAACTGAGAGGGAAGGACGAAATCGCTCTGAGCGATTTCGTCTTTTGTGTTTTGATTTTGTACTTCACACTCAGACCTTCAAGCCCTTCACTTGCTTATACTCTACCGAACTGTTCCCATAGATAGATGATACATTTGCTTTGATACGCTGGGCGCGCTTGCCTAATTCCTCAAATAGCTCCTTTCTTTTGTTTCTTGCCAATGTCAAAGGGGCTAATTTGCTATTCACTGCGGTATTGAGTGTTTCTAATTCGCCTACTAAGGTTTTGAGTTGGTCTATCTTGAGTGCTGCATTGGCAGGATTGAAGTTGCCAAAGACTTCTAAGTTGCTGATGAGGTCTTTGAAATTTTGAAGTTTAGAGCCATACGAAAGTTCAGATTTGGAGATACTTTCTTTCTTATCTTCGGTAGGATTGGCAGGGGCTTTTTCCAATTTTTGTGCGCGCATTCGGTTAATGATGCCCATAATGATATTGTATTCTTTGGATGTTTTGTCATATTGACTAGCAATTGCTTTTCCCAAAGGCGAGAGGAGTTTGTTGATAGAATTGGTATCCTTGCCCAAAAAGGCTTTGGTTCGTTTATCTACGGCATTGGTGTACTCTCCTAAGCTCGTTGCTACGGTAGAATTGTCCTTATCGCAATCGTTGATAAGTTTTTGAAACTCGGCGATACTGTCTTCTGTGCGTGATGCCTGATAATTGGCAAAGCTTTGAATAGTAATAAGAAGTTTTTTGGCGTTTTCAAGTACTGCACCATAACTTCTTTCTGATGTGGATTTCATAAGCGTATGTTTAAAATAAGTTAAATATAAATCAAGACTAATCATAGATTACTACGCAATGAATAGCAAAATGTTTTGAAAGCATATAAAAAACATAAAGCTTGTTAGAAGATACACAAGGCTTCTTAGAACTTACACAAGGCTTCTTAGAACTTGCACAAGGTTTGTTAGAACTTGCACAAGGTTTGTTAGAACTTACACAAGGTTTGTTAGAACTTACACAAGGTTTGTTAGAACTTACACAAGGTTTGTTAGAACTTACACAAGGTTTGTTAGAACTTAGGCAAGGCTTGTAAATAAATTAACGACTAAATCGCTCCAAGCGATTTAGTCGTTAAATAAATCAAACTTACCAAATCTTAGAGATTTCGTAGGTTTAGGTACGAATAAATGCCTTGTAATCAAAAAAACGTCAAAATCGCTTGGAGCGATTTTGTCGTTACGTGCAATTTGTTGTAGTATTGAGAAACAGTTGTTGGTTAGGAGAAAGCAAAAGCATTATAATCAAATTACTATAGAAAAAAATTTCTTCTTTGTTTATTAATAAAATAGTTTTGGACATTATAGTAATGTAATACAAAAGGCAAATCTTTGATTTGATTATTTCCATAAGTTATTCCTTGCGGTATTTGTGGGTTGTCCTTATAAGTATTATTTTTCATATAGTTTTGTATGACATCAAACATTTCATTGAGAGAAAAATAAGTATCTAATAAATTTGGATTTTGAGATAAACTTTTTGCCTTATCAATTAAGTTATAGCTAAACCAACCTCCTAAAGTTGATATATCAGAAGAATATTGACCTATTGAAGCAGAAAAAATCGTTGCTTTGCCATAAGGCAAATTACTAACAATATTGTTGTAAAATTGTCTAAAATAAGTATTTCTAGAATAATTTAATCCTTCATTTATATCACCTATCCCACTAAAATTTCCTCTTTCTATACCTTTAATTGGAAATCTGCACGCATCAATAATTGTAATCTGTCTTTTAGCAAAAGTATATAAGTTTTCATAAAAAATATTTTGATTTTTATTTATCATTAGATAGGTTCTATTTTGAGAATTGACAAATCCGTGACCTGAAAAAATGACATAACAAATGTCTGCATCCTTACAACCACTTAAATAAGAATATAAATCACTGTCAGATGGATTTTCCCAATAATAAATTTCTTCTGGAAACCATTGCCCACCTTCGCAACTTGTTAAGAATTTGAAATAATTATTAACATCCTTTTCAACACCAGGCAAGTAGCCTTTTTGCCCTTTAACTAAGGGACTTCCAATAATAATAGCTTTTCTTTTCATAATTGTATTGATTAAAATAATCAAATTATACGAAAATAATACCAGTCAAAATCAATATGACATACTGTAGATAAGAATACAATACTTTTCTTTAAAGGCAAATTATTTAAAATAAATATTGCTAAAAAAACACCTTTTAGTTTTATAATTCGCTAAATTTGCAAATAAAATTAACAATCTAAAATCCTTATTGATTATTATGTTTACCAAACCGCTAAGTGAATTAACTTATGATGATATTGAATATCTCATAATTGAAAAAAAAGAACAAGAAAGCTATTATTTAGATTACAAAGTTAATGTAGAAAACAACGACACTAGTAAAGAGGAAATAGCAAAAGATGTATCAGCATTTGCCAATGCGGGTGGTGGGCATCTTATCTATGGTATCAAAGATGAAAGTCTTGACATAGTGGGTATCCATGCTAAAATAGGTAATCAAGATTTTGTATCTTGGTTCAATAATGTAGTTAAAAGTAATGTTGACCCTAAAATATTTTATCCTGACCCAGTTGCTATTACTATACCAAACAGTGATAAAATAATAGTAGTGGTCTATATACCTGAAAGTTCACGTAAGCCACACATGCACAGCAAAAGAAATGTATATTATATTCGTGAAAATAAAAGTAGTGAAAAAGCTAAACATCAACAAGTAAGAGATATGTTTGAATTTGCCCGAAATCGCCAAAATGAATTTGATAATTTTTTAGCCAAAAGAAATCTTTTAGATGAAAACAGTATTGATTTTGGCAAAAACTATAATTCCAAGATGCTTTACAGCCAAGTAACAGAGCATTTTAAAGAATTACCAAAACCTATTTTATTACTTTCTTTAGTCCCTAAATCTCCCTTAGAAGATAAATTTTCTATGGACATCCACGAATTTAGAGTTTGGTTAGAAAGTGCCACCAATAAAAGTAATATTCTACAAAATTATAATTTTTATTCTATTTATAGTGCATATGAAAATTCAATGATAAATGGAGTTACTTACTATTGTCCATCTTCAGACTCAAAAAAAATTAATGAAACACGCTCTTATTTAGAAATACAAGAAAATGGATTTATAGAAATAGGAAATTCTATTTTAGGTTTTTATGCTGCTGAGATTCATCATAAAACAAAACCTACAGCACATCTAAGCAATATCTTGATGGCGGAAATTTTATTGTTGGAATTTGCTAAAAAATTTTATGAACATATTGAATATTATGATGAGGTAATGATTCAGATTAGTTTGGTAAACGTATTAGATTATGTTCTTGTAGGTTTTCATAAACATTTTGGAGAACGTTATTATTACAGAGAAGTTGTTACCAATAAATATTACCCAAATATTAAAATCAGCCATATATTTAATCCTTCCAAATTGGAAGAAAATGATATAATGGAATTAGTGAAGCAATCTTCGCTTAAATTGTGTAGGGCTTTTGGAATAGCTGAAGATAAAGGTGTAGTCGATAATAAAATTAGCTATTTTGGTACGAGTTCAGTTTATTGATTTTGTGGTGTTGGTTGCTTCAACCAACCCTATCCAAAGATAAAGTATGGCAGTAAGAAAAGAAAACACTGCGCTTCAAAATATACCAACTATTTCAGGCAAAATGTTGTATATTTGTAACCAATCAAAATGATATACTTCTATGATAAAACGTCCTTTTGAACAATGGCTCTATGAAGATGTAGAGATAGAATTTGGATTTGAACGCATCAAAAATTTGCCTGCTTTGGAGCTTTGGCTTCAGGTATCAGATGCAAAATTACCAAATGCTTTGGAAGAATTGCGTGATAGTTTGTTAGAAAATGTAGAAAATTGGAATGAAGATGAGTTGAAAATGATGTTTATAGCTCCATTTTTACTTTATTTTCATTTTAATAATCTACCACATTATCGTGTTTTTACACAACGCTATTTCTCTCTCCAAACACCCACTGTAGAAGCGTCAGGTAAAATTGAATGGCTTATTTCTACTGGTAAACAAACCCCTAAAAAGCCTTTTTTCTTTCTGCAAGAATATAAACCCGAAAAATCATCTGGAAGCGACCCGCTTGGACAGTTATTGATTGCTATGGTAGATGCTCAAATACTAAATGGAAACACAGAAAAACCATTGTATGGATGTTATACGATTGGTCGCTTGTGGTTTTTTGTTATTTTGATTGGTAAAGAATACAGCGTAAGTCGTGCTTATGATGCCACACAAACAGATGATTTGAGTGCTATGGTGGTGATTATTGAAAGGGTAAAAGAGTATATCCACCAAGAATTGGGATTGCCTTATCCTGCGAAGTAAGGGAAAATGTTCATCTGAACCTCACAGGTGCGATTTTCTACACTCGATAAATCAACACAATATCCCTTGGGTATGATAAAATAAAAAGACTCACTTTATTTTTGTTGTTGGTTTCTGTCCTTATGAAACACCCGATTTTGGTTCGTGTGGACAAGCATTGATGGTTAAAATGTAGATAAGTTTGACGGCTAAACTGAGGACTTTTAAAAATGGCTAAGTATAATTTTATACAGATAAAATTATATTTAGCCATTTTAGTAGATAATTCACAAACTTGTAATAATTTTAAGGCTGATTATTCATCATCAATTTTCACATAAATCGAAACAAAAAAGACATTATGGAAATTATTCATTTTACTGCCGAGTGTTATCCCGTTGCAAAAGTAGGTGGATTAGGAGATGTTTTGGGTGCATTGCCCAAATACCAATGTAAAGCAGGGCATTTTGCCAAAGTGGTGATGCCTGCATACAATACCAAATTTATGCACCAAAACTCATGGCAGAAAGATGCTGAGGCTGATATTTATATGGGTGGTGTGAAGCTACACTATGAAGTCCTAAAAGAGAAAACGAATAAGTTGGGTTTTGATTTATTTTGTATTTTGATTGATGGCTTGACAAACAAAGATGTGGTTTATTCAGATGATATCGATACCGAAAAATTTTTAGCTTTTCAAATAGCTGCTTTAGATTGGATAGTACAGTGGGAACATACACCTGACATTATTCATTGTCATGACCATCACACTGGCTTGATACCTTTTATGTTGCGCTATTGCTATCGATTTCAAAGACTTAATCAAATCAAAACAGTATTTACCATTCACAATGGTGTCTATCAAGGTTGGATACCTTGGTCAAAATCTAATTATTTACCCACTTTTGATTCTTGGAAATCAGGTTTGTTGGATTGGGGCAATTCCATCAATCCAATGGCATCTGCGGTACGTTGTGCAGATGCTATCAGTACAGTAAGTTGGTCCTATATGAATGAACTGACCGAAAGCTCCAATGGATTAGAAAATCTTTTTAAAGCAGTAACTTATAAATCCCATGGGGTATTGAATGGGATAGATTATGAAGTGTGGAATCCTGCAACTGATAGTTATTTGCAATATCACTATACCTCTGAAAATATGGAAGAGGTAAAACAGAAACATAAACAAGGAATTTGTGAAATATTCCAGTTAAATCCTCAAAATCCTCTCATTGTATTTATAGGTCGTTTGGTAGGAGAGAAGGGGGCTGATATTTTGCCAAGTGCTTTAGGTAGAGCTATGTGGGAAACTCAAGGGAAAGTTAATTTTCTTGTTTTAGGCTCTGGGGAATCAGCCGTAGAAGATGACTTGAATGTGCTGAAGCCTCTTTGTAAAGGAATTTACAATTGCTATATTGGTTATAATGAGGAACTTGCACATAGATTGTATGCAGCAGCCGATTATATTTTGATGCCAAGTAGAGTAGAGCCTTGTGGCTTGAATCAAATGTATGCGATGCGTTATGGTACGATTCCAATGGTACGCAATACTGGAGGTTTGCGTGATACAGTAGTAGATTATGGGGATTATGAAGGTTTTGGAATTCGATTTAACCATGCTTCTGTGGAAGATGTGGTGATTTCCACACATAGGGCATTGCAATTATTTCAAAATCCAGAGTTTTTCCAATTTATACGCAAACGTATTATGTCTTTTAATAATTCTTGGGAAATCAGCCAAGTTAATTATGAGAGGATTTA
>JANRKH010000012.1:0-8860 GCA_033763595.1 Rickettsiaceae bacterium | reverse complement strand
AATATTATTCGCAACAAAATCTATGACACTCTTGATATTCTAGAAGATGTAGTGTGTGACTTTATTAAGTCGATATCTAGCGAAACCGTAGCACAAATTTGCTCAATTAATTGGTTTAATTAATTATGGGATTTGGTATTAAATGATCTATAAGAATTGAAGCTAGCCTCGCCTTTACGCACGTATTTATATACGCTAAGCTGGCCTTGCCCTAAAATTCATATTTTCAGGTTTAATTCTAGAGCTTTGGTATAAGTAGTTAAAAATGTGAGTTCTACTAGCTTCAAATAATACCAAAGCCCATTTTTAAGTACTTATACCAAATCCCATTTTTAAGTACTACTTCGTCGCTCCTCGCTCACCTAGCATATAGTAGGCTTCGTGACTTGCTCCTAGTATTATTTAATTCTAGAGATTTGGTATTACTTAGTCGCTCGTCGCTCACCTAGTATGTAGTAGGCTTCGTGACTTGCTCCTAGTATTATATTTAATTCTAGAGATTTGGTATAAAACGCACATGATAGATCATTACTGAATATCAGACTAGATACATTCCTCCATTAACATGAATTGTTTGACCTGTGATATATCTTGCACCTTCGCTTGCCAAAAAAGCTACCGTTTGGGCAATGTCTATGGGCTCTCCAAGTTTTTTAGACGGTATTCTGGATTCAATAGATTTTATTTGCTCTTCTGACAGTTTATTAGTCATGCTAGTCTTTATAAATCCTGGCGCTATAGAATTGATTGTGATATTTCTCGAAGCCGTTTCTAAAGCAAGAGACTTGGTCATACCTATCAAGCCCGCTTTTGAGGCGCAGTAGTTTGCCTGCCCAGGATTGCCTGACACGCCCACTACAGATGATATATTTATAATTCTGCCGAATCGTTCGCTCATCATTTTCTTTATTGCGCCTCTATTTAGGATAAAGCTCGATCTTAAATTAATATTCATCACATCATCAAAATCTTCATTTTTCATTCTAATGGCAAGATTATCTTTGGTTTTGCCTGCGTTGCTAACAAGGATGTGTATTTTATCTAAACTAGAAATCAACTCCTCTGTCTCGGATTCATTGCCTAAATCGCAGGATTTCACTTCCACCCTTGAGCCAAGCTCTTTTTTTAGAGATTCAAGTTTCTCTAGATTTGTTCCAGAAAGAACTAGATTCGCCCCATGGTAATGCAAAACTCTTGCGCATTCAGCTCCAATTCCGCCCGACGCACCAGTCACCAATGCAACTTTTCCCTCAAGCTGATAATGCATTTTCCTCCTCAATCATATCTGGGTTAAAATCCTGACTATTAGCGAAGCTGTAGTTTTTCCTAATTTGTTCTTCTATCTCCTGCGAAACTTTAGGATTATCTTTTAAAAATTGTTTAGCATTTTCTCTTCCTTGACCAAGCTTTATATCTTTATATGCAAACCATGATCCCGATTTATCTATGATCTCGAATTTTACCCCAAGATCTATTATCTCTCCATCTTTTGAAATCCCACTTCCGTACATTATATCAAAGTCAACGACTTTAAATGGCGGTGATACTTTATTTTTTACGACCTTTACTCTTGTTTGGTTTCCGATCGTATCCTCTTTGTCTTTAATACATCCTGTTCGTCTTATGTCAAGTCTAACTGAGGCATAAAACTTAAGGGCATTCCCACCTGTTGTTGTTTCGGGACTGCCAAACATTACTCCTATCTTCATTCTTATTTGATTGATAAAAATTATTATAGTATTTGTTTTAGATATAGATGCGGTTAGTTTTCTTAACGCCTGACTCATTAGTCTCGCCTGCAATCCCATGTGCGAATCGCCCATTTCTCCCTCAATCTCGGCTCTTGGTACAAGTGCAGCTACGCTGTCTACGATCAATAAGTCTATAGCTCCCGATCTTACTAGAGTATCTGCAATCTCAAGTGCCTGCTCTCCTGTATCTGGCTGTGATATTATTAGATCATCTATATTTACCCCTAGCTTACGAGCATATATAGGATCTAGTGCATGTTCCGCATCAATAAAAGCGCATGTACCGCCTTTCTTCTGACTTTCGGCTATTGCATGTAAAGTGAGCGTAGTCTTTCCAGAGCTTTCAGGTCCAAATATCTCAATGATTCTACCCTTGGGAAGCCCGCCTATACCAAGTGCTAAATCTAGTCCTAGCGAACCTGTCGATGAGGCATCTATTTCAACTGCTTTTCTTTGACCTAATTTCATCACAGATCCTTTTCCGAAGCTTTTTTCTATCTGTGAAAGTGCAGCACTCAATGCTTTTTCTTTATCTATACTCATTATATGTTCATGTTTAAAGTTTATATTTTTAAATCTATTAGCAACAGTATATATTCTCTGTTATGCGCTATAATACCAAATCCCATTTTTAAGTACTTGCTTCTAGCTCGTCGCTAAAGGCTTACACGAGAGTAGGGTTCGTGACTTGCTCCTAATATTATTTAATTCTAGAGATTTGGTATAATACCAAATCCGATTTTTAAATTATCAATTTTTAAATTATCAAATTAAATGACCCAAATGAATTGAAACTAGATGACCTGTACGTAACTATTTATAAAAGCTTATTCAATAAAGGTCTAAAATTCATACGAATAGCTTAATTCTAGAGAGTTGGTATAATTTACAGCCTTGGCCTAGACCATCTAAATTTGCAACGAACTAATATCAAAGACCATATTAAACTCTTCATATGAATTTTAGAGGTTTGGTATTAGGGACTTTGTTTAAAATTATTTAATCTCAAATTTCAACTTCACGCTCTCTATTTTGACATTTTTCTCTGCATCAGCAGGAGACACAAGAATGTTGAGGTCCAAGTGAGTGTTTTTCTTTATCTCATCAGATAAATTTTTAAACATAATATGAAAGCTGCCCGGTTTAAATTCTACTGTTTCTCCTGCTGGAACGGCTACTGACTTGAGCTTATACATTCTCTTAACGTTTTTACTGTCAGTCCTATATCCGTGTATCTCAATTTTATCGCAAAAAACTATGTCAGAAGTAATTTGGTCAATTTTAATATCTATGTCGCTATTATTTGTTATAGTAAAGTAACCAGCTGCATTTGTAGATTTTTTTGATGTAGATCTGATCCATGCCCCTTGGCAATTAATCTTCTCACTAGCTATTACCTTGTGCTCTTGTTTAGACTCATGTTGCAGTTTATCTTCCTCTTCATGACAGCAAAAGTCATGATCATGTTCATGGTCTTCATGACAAGTTTTTTCTTTTGGATTTTTTGTTTCTGGTATTGTTTGTGTATCTGTCTTTCGCTCTGAAGTTATTTGTTGCTGAGTCTTTTCTGCGGCAAGGGCTACAGAAGTTGTGTTTGCTGTTACTGTGGTCACGAGCGCAATAATTATTGCTAGATAATTTTTCATAGTTTTATCATTGATTTATGTACACTTAACAATATACACTTCTTTATACATATTTCAACTGTTTTATCACTTACGAAAAACTTAGTCAAAAGAAAAAATTTAAATATCTTTTGTAAGCTAGTATTAAACTTGGCTAAGTTTTAGAGATAGTGTTTTAACGGAAATGCCAAGTATATTTGAAGCTGCGTTTAAGTCACCTAGGCAGTATTTAACTGTATTTAAGATAAACATTTTTTCGTCATTTTTTGTGCTTGTATCAACCGGTCTTACTAGAAAGTCTTTATCCAGAATCGTATCTTCGCTTAACAAAACGGCTCTGTGAATTGTATTTTCAAGTTCTCTAATGTTGCCCGGCCAGCTGTGCTCAAGCAGAAGATTCTTTGCGGTTTCATCTAGTTTTTTTATAGGAAGATTATTGGAAACGCAATATTTCTCTACAAAAAACTTACCGAGCTCAATGATATCCTCTCTTCTTTCGCGTAGAGGAGGGATGTGGATGTTTATCACATTCAATCTAAAATATAGATCCTCTCTAAATGACCCCTTGGATATTTCATGCTCTAAGTTCCTGTTTGATGTGGCTATGATCCTTAAATCTACTTTGATTGTATTATTGCCTCCAAGTCTATCGATCTCTTTTTCCTGAATTGCTCTTAGAAGTTTAGTTTGCAGTTTGGGATCCATTTCGGAAATTTCGTCAAGTAGCAATGTTCCTCCACTTGATTCTTCGAATTTGCCTATTCTTCTTTGACTTGCGCCGGTAAAAGCGCCTTTTTCGTGACCGAATAATTCAGATTCAATAAGATTATCCGGAATCGCTGCGCAGTTCACTCTCACAAAGTTTTTGTCGGCTCTTAAACTGTTAAAATGAATGAAACTTGCAAGAACTTCTTTGCCTGTGCCAGATTCTCCTGTAATTAGCACATGCGCGTCTGATTTTGCAATTTTGGTAGCGATACTAATAACTTTTTCCATAGAAGAAGAGTTAAATATAAGCTTCTTTTGATCTTTAGAAATAGTTTCTAGGATTGCAGAAATAAGTTCCTCATCGGGAGGAAGCGGTAGAAATTCTTTTGCTCCTGCTTTGATGGATTCAACTGCTTGCTTTGGAGATGCCCCAAGGCCATATGCCACAATATCCGTAGAAATTCTCTCCTCACTCAGGGCGGTTGATACTGCATGTATATCAAAATTTACATCCACTAGCAGCAAATCCGCACTTTTGCCCCCAAGGATAGTCGCAATACATTCTCTTAGGCTTTCCACTAGAAAAACTCTAGCACCTTTAGAACTTGCAATTGAAATAGCCTTAGAGATTTCAGAATTAATCGTGCCGAGTACAATTATCTGCATATTCCTTAATTATTCTGTTTATTCACCTTGCGCAAGGGAGTAGCCCCTTTGATTACCAAAATTGTATAAATTCTCTGTTTTAATAAAATCTATGTTATTTCTCGCAAAGTCTAATAGAAGCACTGAAATATCCTCATGCGAAACATCAGAGCCAGTTTTACTCATGAATCTTGCGCACCAATGATCGGATATATACCTCGATGGCTCGTTTCTTGGCCACAGCATCAAGCCTTTTGCTGCTATAGTTTTAAGCTCTAGATTACTTGAGTCTATTTTTTCCAGTATTTTTGCAAGTTCATGAGCATTCTCTAGATATTTATCTATAAAAATGTCTATTCCAACTAATGTCTTTTTCTCCGATTTGTCTATTGCAAAAATTCTAGCTTTTGCTGCTTCTTGTTTTGTATCAGTATAATTTACTGGTTTTAGGATTGTTGGCTTTAGCCCAAATCTCTTCACTACTTCCTGCGCAAATTCTTTAGTGCCAACTTTTTTGGAAGAAGTTTTTGCATTATAAATATCACTTGTATGAATCCCGTCTTCTATTGTTTTTTTCCATGCATTCTCAATGATGCTTCCATAACTACCAAGCCCTAAATGAATTAACATCATTACAGCTGAATTTAGTAATCCTGATGGGTTTGCGATGTTTTTACCTGCAATATCTGGCGCAGAACCATGTATTGCCTCAAACATGGCATATTCCTCTCCTATGTTAGCTGATCCTGCAAGTCCTACAGATCCTGATATTTCAGATGTTACATCTGATATTATATCTCCGTAAAGATTTGATGTAACTATCACATCAAATTTTGAAGGGCTTTTTGCAAGTCTTGCTGTGCCTATATCTATTATATAGTGATTATTCTCAATGTTTGGATATTCTTTTGCTATTTCATCAAAAACCTTGTGAAAAATCCCATCGGTAAATTTCATAATATTATCTTTGCTAAAGCATGAAACAGTTTTGCGATTATTTTTCACAGCATATTCAAACGCATATCTTATGATTCGCTCGCTGCCAGTTCTACTTATTAACTTGATTGATTCATACATATTATGAGTTTGCCTATACTCTATACCGGCATAAATATCTTCCTCATTTTCTCTAACTATCACCAAATCCATATCATTATGTAAATTAGGAATAAAAGGATGATACGAAACACTAGGCCTAACATTTGCATATAGACCTAAAGCCTTTCTTAACGTTACATTTAAGCTTTTATAACCACCGCCTTGCGGAGTAGTGATGGGAGCCTTGAGCAAAACTTTGTTTCTAGCAATTGTCTGCCAAGTGTCTTCAGCTATACCTGATGTATAGTTTTTTTTATAAAGAGCCTCTCCGATTTCTATCGTCTCTATGCGAATTGGCGTGCCAGCTTCTTTGAGAATATAAAGGGTTGCCTCCATGATCTCAGGCCCAACGCCGTCTCCATATGCAACTGTGATAGGAATAGAATTACTCATGATATTTTATTTTTTGTTTTTTGGGAGTTTAGCAGATTCTTCTATAATCTCCAAAGCTCTATGCAAATTTATCCCAAAAGGGTCATCAGTTTTCGGAATGGAAGTAAACTTATTGCCACACTTTATGTATGGCCCATATTTTCCTATTCCAACACTCACTTCGTCTCCTGAGGCATTGTTTCCAAGGCGTTTGGGCAGGGAGAGGAGATTAATTGCTTGATCAAGCGTAATATTCTCTGGATTAAAACCAGGCGGGATAGTTGCTCGTTTTGGCTTTGTGAGCTTATCTTCTTCTTCGATCTCAAGATAAAGACCGTAAGGCCCCTTTTTTAATAGAATATTTTTATCTAAGTGAGTGCCAATTAGTTTATTATTATCATTCATACTCTCAAGTCCTGTATTTTCATTGTGATTATTGTCATGAATGGTACTTTTATGAGTACATTCAGGATAATTTGAGCATGCGATGAATGCTCCGAATTTGCTTATTCTGAGCCCTAATTTTCCACTCGAACATTTTGGGCATTTTCTTTGGTCTAAACCTTCTTCCTTTTGCGGAAAAAGATGATCAGAGAGCATGGTCTCTAGATTCTCAATCACATCTGAAATTTTTATGTTAGCAGCTAACTGGACATTTTCATTGAAACCTTTCCAAAATTCAGATAACAAGTTCTTCCACTTAATTTCCCCGTCTGCAACTCTATCCAGGTTTTCTTCAAGATTGGCAGTAAAATCATACTCGACATATTTTGGAAAAAATTTACACAAAAATGCAGTAACTAGCCTGCCTCTTTCTTCTGGGTAAAATCTTTTAGTTTCAAGTCTTACATATTCTCTATCCTGAATAACTGATATTATCGAAGCATAAGTAGAGGGGCGACCAATCCCAAGTTCTTCGAGTTTTTTCACAAGACTTGCCTCGTTAAAACGAGGAGGAGGCTCGGTAAAATGTTGGTTAGGAATAAATTCTAACGGATTTATTTCCTCTCCCTTGAATAGGGGCGGTAGAATCTTGGAATTTTCCTCTGCGTCCTGATCATCTACTGATTCCGCATATAGTCTGTAAAAACCGTCAAACTTAATAACTGTTCCACTAGATCTTATAATAAATTTTTTATCATCTGGCGAAATATCTGCGCTCACAGTTTCTAGTATAGCGCTTGACATTTGTGAAGCTAAAGTTCTCTTCCATATCAGTTCATATAATTTATGTAAATCTTGGTCCAGGTATTTTTTTAACTTGTCTGGAGTGTATTTTATGTTTGTTGGTCTGATTGCTTCATGCGCTTCCTGCGCATTTTTGGATTTGGGTTTATATTTTCTTACTGTATCTGGAATATAAACTTGTCCAAAACTATCCTCTATGTATTCTCTTGCGGCCTTAACAGCATCATCCGCAAGATAAACCCCGTCTGTTCTCATATATGTAATAAGTCCTACTGTTTCAGACTCAAGATCAACGCCCTCGTAAAGTTTCTGCGCTAGTTGCATTGTCTTTTTTGTACTAAAGCCTAACTTTCTAGAAGCTTCTTGCTGCAGAGTCGAAGTTGTAAACGGAGCAGGTGGATTTCGTCTTTGTTCTTTTGTCTCAACCAAATCCACAAAAAATCGCTTATATAACTTAAGACTATCAACAATTTTAGTCGCATCATCTTTGTTTGTAATTGCGAATTTTTCTAGTTTTTGGCCATCTGCTGTCACAAGCTTTCCGCCAAAATCTATATTTTTAGAGCTTTTAAGCGACGCTGATATATCCCAGTATTCTAAAGACTTAAACTTCTCAATTTCTGCCTCTCTTTCACAAATAAGTCGCAAAGCAACTGACTGGACCCTCCCTGCTGACCTTGCCCCAGGAAGCTTTCTCCATAAAATAGGCGATAGATTAAAACCAACAAGATAGTCAAGAGCTCTTCTTGCTTGCTGAGCGTCTATTAAATCTTGATCAAGCGACCTGGGTTTACTTATAGTTTCTTGAACGGACTTTTTTGTGATTTCGTTGAAGGCAACACGAAGAATTTTTGCGTCTTTTTTAATAGACTTCTTTTCTCTTAATATGTTTATAACATGCCAAGAGATAGCCTCGCCCTCTCTATCTGGGTCGGTTGCGAGAATAATTTCGTCAGCTGTTTTTGCAAGTGAGCATAATTTTTTTATTTGAGGTTCGGCTTTTTTAGAAATCTCATACTTCATTTCAAAATCATTCTCAGGAAGCACTGATCCATTTTTAGATGGAAGATCACAAATGTGACCATAAGACGCCTCAACTTTGTAAGATGCGCCTAGATATTTGTTAATTGTTTTTGCCTTAGCCGGAGATTCTACAATAACTAATTTCATTAACTAACCAAATTTTTTCTTGTTCTATATTCTCGGAGCTTATATGTCAATATTTAGTATCTTTAGTCAATATTCTTAATGCCATAAATCTCAGTTTTTGGATCATATCTTTTGTACGCTATATAATTCAAGAATGAAGTTAGTTTTTTAATGTGAGACTTATGGTATTATACCAAATCCCAAATATAATTAAACTAATAGCAAAAGATTAAAGACTATGCTATAATGAACCATATTAAACATAATTATAACGTTATTAGATATGGCAAGAACATCAAGATTACTATCAGATCAAGTTGCAGC
>JANRKH010000011.1:0-9371 GCA_033763595.1 Rickettsiaceae bacterium | reverse complement strand
AAAGCTGAAATAAATCCCTCTACTATAGCATAATCTGCCTTATCTTTAAGTAAGTACTTGATTGCATAGTCGAAACTAATTAGAGGCTTATTTTGCATTTATTGTGTAATTTATTATGTAATGATTTAAGTATTAATTGATGAGAATTTAAGTTTATGTTCTTATCTTATCTTATCTTAAGATTCTACCACCAAATTGAGATTTGGTCAATTGCGGAGATTGTGGTTTTTTTGTTTTATGTGAAATTCCATTTATAAATGCTCAGGCAAAATGGCCAAGATGAAGTGCATCCGGTCTCTAATACCAATCCCATTTTTAAGTACTTTCTTCTTGCTCCTTGCTCAAGCTTTCACCAGAGTAGGTATCACCACTTGCTCCTAAGTATTTGATTCTAGAGATTTGGTATCAATTAACAACACAAGACTTTTTGTTTTGTTGCAATTTTATTGCCTGTTTAGTAATTCTAATGACATGATCTGGTTCAACACCAGACTCATCGCATAATTTGACAAAATAATCAGATTTTCCTAATATCCAGTTTTTGGCTTCCTCTGCTTCTCTTACCTTATTTGGCTGATCCGATGTATTTGTTGCATCTATTATGGCTTGCAGGATTATTGCACGTCTTAACATTGACTCTGGGGTGGTTTTATTAAATCTTAACTTTTCAAAAGGTGCTTGAAATTTTATAACATAACTCATTGTATATACTTTTTTGTAATGATTTTTTTATATATAATTTTAATACCTAGCTAATAGTATTTTTCAAAAATATTAGACTTGTTCGTTAAACTCTGCTTTAGTGTTACTAGTACAAAGAAACAAAAAATGAGAGTATAATCCGCGCAAGACGATCATGGCGTAAAAGCGAAAAAACAAGACTATCTTGCAGTTTTAATAATCAAGTCCAATAGACCTCTTCGGATAGCCTACAGCTTTGAGAGGTAATTTTGTCGTCAAAAATTGCTTTTCGCTCCTTACAAATACTTTACATATGTTTATGCGCTAAGCTTTTTTTTCTAAAATTCCTAGGCTCTACTTATTAGGTTTTGCGGGGAGGTCTAATTAATCCTTTTAAGATTTGGTATAAGAGGTTATGTTTAGACTAGATGAAAAATACACTATAAATCTTAAAAAAAGATTAATAAAAATAGTACAATAATAAATTTTTATAATATTTATGAGTTTTTTTAATTTTATTATACTTGTAACAATATTTTGGATAATTTTTTTATTTATTTCCCTTCCTTTGTTTCTTACTCCGCAAAATGAGGTTTTAAAGGGGAATGATAGAGGCGCTCCAGAAATTCATTACTTCAAAGAGAAAATTTTCGTTACATTTATATTAGCAATACTTGTATCTCTGGTATTTTCATATATATTCAAGCAAAATTTTTAAAAAGCATAAATGTCTATAGTTACTAGATTTGCTCCTTCTCCTACCGGATATCTTCATATAGGTTCTGCGAGAACTGCGTTATTTAATTACCTATTTGCTAAGCACTATAATGGCAAGTTTTTGCTTAGAATTGAAGATACTGACAAAGCAAGATCAACAAAAGAAGCAACTGATGCTATTTTTAGTGGTCTAAAATGGCTTGGTATAGACCATGATGATGAGGCGATAGTTCAATCTGCAAGGATTGATAGGCATAAACAAATAGCATATGATCTACTTAAGAAAGGCGCTGCGTACAAATGCTTTATGACTCAAGATGAAATTAGTCACTTAAGAAATAATGCGATGGAGGAGGGTGCCTCCTTTTTGCTTAATAGCAAATGGAGGGATGTATCTGAAGAAGATCACCCCAAAGATTTAAGTTATGTAATTAGAATTAAAGCGCCGCGGAATGGTCAGGTTACTATAAATGACATGGTTCAAGGGAATGTGTCTGTTCAGTCAAAAAATCTCGATGATATGATAATACTTAGGAGTGACGGTACTCCAACATACATGTTAGCTGTATGCGTTGATGATTATGATATGCAAGTTACACACATAATTAGAGGAGATGATCATTTAAACAACGCATTTAGGCAAAAATTAATTTATGAGGCCATGGGATGGACTTATCCGGTAACCGCGCACATACCATTAATTCATGGGCCTGATGGCGCGAAGCTCTCAAAAAGACATGGGGCTGTTGGAGTTGATGCATATAAAGAGATGGGATATTTACCTGAGGCTTTGTTTAGTTATTTGTTAAGGCTCGGGTGGAGTCATGGTGATGACGAAATTATAAGAAAAAATGAAGCGATAAAATGGTTCGATGGAAGCCACATTGGCAAAGCGCCATCTAGACTAGATTTTGCAAAAATGCTTCATATTAATTCAGTTTTTTTAAGAGAGAAAAGCGATGATGACCTTATATCGATAATAGTAAACGAGTGGTCCAAAGAAAATATAGAGATCAACGAATCAACTCTAAGCAATCTAAAAAATTCAATTAGTGAAATTAAAGTCAGGTCAAGTACAGTAAACGAGCTTGCAAACCTTGCAAAAATTTACCACACAGACAAAATTTTTGATTTACAAGACGATGCATATCAATTTTTAAAACAGACAGACAAGAACTTCGCGCAAGAGTTACTAACACTTACACAAAACACTATATTTGATAATGTTAATGACATCCAAGAGTCTTTTAGGCTATTTGCTATTAACAAATCAATAAAGCTTTCCGAGGTCATGAAGTTAGTGAGGGTTATTTTAACTGGCAAAACCTTCTCACCTAGTGTTTTCGAAATAATGCATATTATTGGTAAAGATGCGTGCGTAAAGAGATTTGATATTATATCTGAGATTTTAGATTAGACTAATTCAAGGACTATACCACAATCTCCACAATTGACCAAATATCATTTTGGTGGTAGAATCTTAAGGTAGTACCTAATTCCATTTATAAAGTATAATTCTTCTGGATTCCCGCCTCCGCGGGAATGACAAAAAAGGATGCGAGAACGATAGAGAAAAGATGCGGGAATGACAGTTACGATTACGATGTCATCCCCGTGAAAACGGGGATCCAGTAAACTTGTCATCCCCTCGAAAGAGGGGATCCAGGTAATATAATTCTTCTAGATTCCCGCCTCCGCGGGAATGACAAAAAAGGATGCGGGAATGACAATTGCGATCACAGTGTCATCCCCTCGAAAGAGGGGATCCAGTAGAAGTGTCATCCCCTCGAAAGAGGGGATCCAGGAATTATATACCCTAGATTCCCGCCTCCGCGGGAATGACAAAATAGGGTGCGGGAATGACAATAGTGAGTGCTTATGCTACGGTGTCATCCAAGTGAGTTTTACATGTCATCCCCGTGAAAACGGGGATCCAGTAGAAGTGTCATCCCCTCGAAGGAGGGGATCCAGGAAAGATAAAAAAGACTGGATTCCCGCCTCCGCGGGAATGACAAAATAGGGTGCGGGAATGACAGAGAAGGACGCGGGAATGACAGTAGTGAGGACTTAAGCGCCGTTGTCATCCCCTCGAAGGAGGGGATCCAGGAATTATATACCCTAGATTCCCGCCTCCGCGGGAATGACAAAATAGGGTGCGGGAATGACGGAGAAGGGCGCGGGAATGACAAAATAAGAAAAAGTCTAAATCTAATGGCATATGAAACAAAAATATAGACCAAGTATGTTAATACTACAGAAATGTTCGTGCAATATATGCTAAGATCATTCCTAAAAATATTAAAATATGCACTTATACTATTTACTTTTGCTGGATTAGTAGCTGGGTATTTATTTTATTTATATTCCAAAGATCTGCCAGATTACTATGAGCTCGCTAAGTACCATCCTCCACTTACAACAAGAATTTATACAGTAGATGGAAAACTAATAGAACAATATGCAAAAGAACATAGGGTTTTTGTTGCAATAGAATCCGTGCCAATAAGCCTAATTAATGCTTTTATAGCCGCCGAGGACAAGAATTTCTACTCGCACCAAGGTATAGATCTATTAGGCCTTGTCCGTGCATTTGTCTCTAATATCAATAATTATTTCAATAATAAAAGATTAGAGGGCGCGTCTACAATAACGCAGCAAGTAGTGAAAAACTTGCTACTTTCAAATGAGAGATCATTTGAGAGAAAAATAAAAGAGGCAATATTATCTTATATGGTCTCTAATACCTTCAGCAAAGATCAAATATTGGAACTATATCTAAACCAAACCTATTTTGGTAGGAGTTCTTACGGAATTGCATCAGCTGCTCAAACATATTTCAACAAAACCGTAGAAAAACTTTCTCTTGCAGAGTCTGCTTTCATAGCAGGTTTGCCAAAAGCTCCATCATACTTTGATCCTCAAAAAAATTACTCACGTGCAAAAGCTAGAAGAG
Organism: Rickettsiaceae bacterium; assembly: GCA_033763595.1. Lineage (GTDB taxonomy): Bacteria > Pseudomonadota > Alphaproteobacteria > Rickettsiales > Rickettsiaceae > JANRKH01. The sequence continues at coordinate 5,020 of JANRKH010000011.1, read as the reverse complement.
ATTATGTAATCAATAGAATGCTTGAAGATGGCTACATAACAGCAGAACAGGCCAAAGAAGTTTTAAACTCGGAAATTAAATTAAAGGCTCGGGACAAAAATGATTTGGTAAAAGCTGGATATTTTGCCGAGATAGTAAGAAATTTAGTATCAGGCATGTTTGGTGAGGACGAGTTTTACACGGAAGGATATACAGTGATCACGACTCTCGATAGTGAATTGCAAAATAAAGCTTCAGAAGCATTCGTGACTGGTATTAAAAGATTCGATCATGTTAAAGGTTACAGAAAGCCTATCGCTAAGATAAAGTTAAAAAACTGGCATGAGGAATTAAACAAAGTTCAGGAGCAACAAGGTCAGAGAGAATATAAATTAGCAGCAGTTTTGTCAGTATCTGATGACCATGCGATATTTGGATTAAAGGACAAAAGGACCGGTAAAATTTTTCTTAAAGATTCAGCCTGGACAAGAACTAATATAAGGAGTTTAAAAACAATAATTTCCCATGGAGATGTTATAGTAGTAGAAGAGAATCAAAAAAACCACTTTCTTTTAGCTCAGATTCCTGCAGTGAATGGTGGAATGGTTGTTGCTAGTCCAGTAACAGGAGCGATCAAAGCTCATGTTGGAGGATATGATTTTAACGCAAATAAATTTGATAGAGTAACTCAAGCTCAAAGGCAGCCAGGCTCTACTATCAAAAGCTTGATATATCTTGCAGCGCTCGAGCAAGGAATAGAGCCAACCGAGATTTTTACGGACGGTCCTGTTGGATTAAGTCAAGGGCCTGGTCTTCCTTTATGGACGCCTAAGAATTTTAGCAATGATTTTCTTGGGGATATGACCTTTAGGTCTGGACTTGAAAAATCAAGAAATTTAGTAACAGTAAGAGTAGTTCAAAAAATAGGTCTGCAAAAAGTAATCGAAATGATAAAACGACTTGGCGTTGCAACTTCCATAAAGCCCTATTATTCTGTGTCGTTAGGAGCAATAGAGACGACATTATCTAAAATGGTGAATGCTTACTCAATGATAGCAAATGGAGGATTTGATGTCGCGCCTCAATTCATTGAACTAATTCAAGATAAGAACGGAAAAATCATATATAGACGAGATAAATCCGTATGTCTAAATTGCAAAGATGTAAAAATTGAATCTGCAGTGATGCCTGAAATAGAGACTATACAGCAAAATAGAGTCATAGATGAAGTAAGCGCATATCAATTAACGCATATATTGCAGGGAGCAGTCATAAGAGGCACGGCGCAAAAACTTGCAAAACATAAGCTTCCAATAGCTTCAAAAACTGGAACAACAAATGAAAGTTTCGATACGTGGAACATAGCATACTTGCCTAATATTATAGTCGGAGTATACGTAGGCTACGATCAGCCCGCATCGCTTGGGAAGAGAGCAACTGGCTCAACCGTTGCTCTTCCTATTGTTGATGATTTTTTCACTAGTGCAAGATCAAATATTAATGCTTCAGATTTTAGAGTGCCGGCAGGCGTGAAATTTATCAAAATCGATAAAAACACTGGTAAAGAGTCTGAAGAAAAAGATGCAATTATTGAAGTGATAAAAAATAGTGATCAACATAATCAAATAATTACACAAGATGCTGCTGAGGATAATGATGCTGCTAAATCTGATGATCTACCTTTTATGCCAATACTAAAAGAGCAACAAGAACAAAATAGCGAAGAAAGTAATGAAGCTGCAAATCCCAGAGAGCATCAAGATAAACAAAAGGAGCAAGGTTACTATAATCTTGAGATATATTAATGACAGAGCTGGGCAAAAAAATATCTAAGTTTAAAAAAATAGCCATTCTAGGCCTTGGTATAACAGGCAAATCTGCCTATAATTTTTTTACAAAATTTGGCGTTAAAACTGTATGCTGGGATGATTCTGAAACTGCCCTAGAAAGATTCAAAGTAGAATATACGAATGCGCATGTGATGAACCCGTCAAACTGGGATGGCGTGTCTCATATAGTAGTTAGTCCTGGTATATCTCTTTATGCGCCGAATGTGCATTTAGCTGCTAAATATGCTTTGCATCACAAAGTGCCAATAATGAGTACTATAGAAATTTTTTGGAACTTGGTTAGCAAAAATACAAAATTTATTGGAGTGACTGGTACTAACGGTAAATCTACTACCACATCACTGATATACCATATTTTAATTGAATCAGGTGTTAAAGCTGCCATAGGCGGTAATATCGGTCTAGATCCTCTATCACTTCCACTTGATAAAGATGTATATGTTCTTGAACTATCTTCGTATCAACTTGAAATGTTGAAAAATTGCAGAGCAAATTTTGCTGTGCTTTTAAACATAACTCCTGATCATTTGGAAAAATATGGTAATATAGAAAATTACATTAATGCAAAAAGGAGAATTTTTGCAGGGAGTACAAATGACGATTTCCGCATTATCGGGCTTGATAGTGAAATTTCCTCAGCAATTTATCAGGAGCTAAAGCAAAAAAATCTTAATGTAATTGGTATAAGCGGACATAATATAGGCTTAAAAGATACTATTAGCTTAGAAGAAGATATATTACACGACAGAATTTTCGACCAAAAATATATTGTTCCACATAATATATATTTACGTGGTAGGCATAATAGGGAAAATACTTGTGCAGCTTATGCTGTTTGTAGAATTTATGGAGTTTTGCCAGATAGCATTATGAAATCTATATCAAGTTTTAAGGGGCTAGCTCATAGAATAGAATATCTCGGCAAAAAAAATAATATAGATTTTTACAATGATAGCAAAGCAACCAGCGCCGAATCCGCAAGAGTTGCGCTTGAATTAATTAAAAATATTTATTGGCTTGCGGGAGGATTGCCCAAAACAGATGGGATCACTAATCTCTCGAATTCTTTATACAATGTGAAGAAAGCATATCTTTATGGAACGGCCGCTGAGAATTTTGGCAATAGTTTAGAAGGTCTTTTAGAATATGAAAAATTTATAGACCTAGAGCAAGCTTTTTTTAAAGCTTATAAAGATGCATCCAAAGAATCAGAGGCGTCAATATTACTCTCGCCTGCATGTGCATCGTTTGATCAGTTTAAAAATTTTGAGGAGAGAGGGGATTTTTTTAAGTTGTTATTTAAAAATATAAGTAAGCATTAATGGAAAATATAATTTCATTTAGGGACGTCACGAAAGAATTCTCGGGTAAAATTATCGTAGAAAAGATAAATTTCGACATCTCACAAGGAACAATAAATGTTATGATAGGACCGAACGGCGCAGGTAAGTCAACGATTGCAAAGATATTACTTGGCATTATAAAGCCGTCAAGTGGGAGAGTCGTCAAAAGTAAGTCGCTAAAAATATCCTATGTTCCTCAGTCTTTAAGTATCAGAAAAGATATGCCAATTACATGTAAGGAATTTGCGAAATTGGATGATCTTTCCAAAGAAAATTTAGCGCACGACATATATGAATCAGAACAAAATATTGATGATATTTGGAATAAAGATATTCAATCTCTATCCTCTGGGCAGTTGCAGCTATTTTTACTTACTCTTGCCCTCTCAAAAAAGCCTGATTTGCTAGTACTAGATGAACCAACTGCATTTCTTGACGTAGATGCGCAGGCAAGATTTTACAAGTTTTTAAATGATAAAAATAATTGGCCTAGCAATAGGTCTATTTTTCTAATTTCGCATGAACTTCATTCAGTATTAAGCTCTGCCGATCAGGTTCTTTGTATCAATCATCATATTTGCTGTAGCGGAAAACCATTCAAAACAAATGATCAAATAGAGGCAAATGTTGGATCATATCGCCATATTCACGATCATAAACATTTAAGTTAGTTTTATCGATTAATCACTGGTAATTTAAATGAATAAGTTTTATTATTATCTTGTTAGAATAAATATTTATCAATATGGGAATGAGCCTTAGTCATTTGATTGTGATTTTAATCATAATTTTGCTTTTGTTTGGTGCCGGAAGAGTACCAGCTATAATGGGAGATTTAGCAAAAGGTCTGAAAACTTTTAGAAATCTAATGAATGAAGAAGACAGGACTGAAGAAAGCGATAGACATGATACTGCACTTGGTGATGTAAAAAGAGATACAAAAAAAATCACAAAAAAAAGAAAAAAAATAGAGCAATAGTAAAGCATGTAACCTAGGTAACCTCAAACTCTATGCATTTCAGTATATTTGAATTTAAAAAAAAGCTAAAAGATGGTAATATAATAGGTATTGACTATGGCGAGAAAAAGATAGGTATTGCAATTAGCAGTCCCGATAGAAGCTACGCTCTTCCTTTGTGCAGAATTACAAACAAGCAAGATCCAAAAATATTCGCAAGTGAAATAAAGAATATAGTTATATCAAGGTCAGTTGTAGGAATCGTTATAGGCTATGCTGTACATATCGATGGTAATAAAACACAAAGCTCTCAAAAAATAGAAAATGTAGCAGATACGCTTGCAAATTACTTAAAATTACCAATTTATTTTCAGGAGGAAAGAAGGACGTCTAGACTTGCTGATTCTTTATTAAAAATAGCAGGGCTAAGACGCAAAGAGAGGAATGCGCAGGACGATCTTGTTGCGGCCACAATTATTTTAGATTCTGCTCTTGGCTCAATTAGAGCAAATAATTAATAGACCTCGCCTAAAAACTCTACTCCAAGAAGCAATTGCGTCGCCTGCGCGAATAGCGCCAGGATCCTGACGCAGTCAATTGTCACGCTTAGCGGTTCTAACGCTTCCCGTGTGCTTCCCTAGGACTTGCTCGCTATAGTAACTAAGTTTTTCAAAAAGGTCTAATGTTATTTACGCAATCTTGATAATCTTGATATTTTTTTTCAGGCAAAAGCAAGAGATATAGGCGGCTAATACCAAATCCCATAATTAATTAAACCAATTAATTGAGCAAATTTGTGCTACGGTTTCGCTAGATATCGACTTAATAAAGTCACACACTACATCTTCTAGAATATCAAGAGTGTCATAGATTTTGTTGCGAATAATATT
>JANRKH010000010.1:0-33794 GCA_033763595.1 Rickettsiaceae bacterium | reverse complement strand
AATTGCTGCAACTTGATCTGATAGTAATCTTGATGTTCTTGCCATATCTAATAACGTTATAATTATGTTTAATATGGTTCATTATAGCATAGTCTTTAATCTTTTGCTATTAGTTTAATTATATTTGGGATTTGGTATAATTTGATCATTAAAAATGGGATTTGGTATTATCCCTTACTTCATTAAGAGTAAAATAATATTAATTTCCGAAATTAACCCTACAAAAGAAATTTCGCGGGTCTCCCCTTTGCGCATCTATAAAGATAGCCTTGCGCACGGTAGCCCTAAAATTTCATCTGTAGAATTTAATTTGGGAAATAGTATAATACCAAATCCCACTCATAAGAAAAGGCCTCGCTACAAAACACATAAGCCAAGATAGAGTTAATTAAATAGATTTTATTACATTTCCTAAATCGATTAGTTTTTGGGCTTTTTTGATAGAAACAGATCTATGGGCCGCACTAATAACAGTTTTATTCTTCATTTTTTCTAATACAAAATCTAAAATTTTAGACTCAGTTTTTTCATCAAGCTGACTCGTTGCTTCATCAAGAATTAATATCGACGGATTGACATATAGAGCTCTTGCGATAGCTATTCTTTGTTTTTGACCTCCTGATATTTTTGTCGAAAGGTCGCCAATGCTTGAAAAAATGCCTGACTCAAGTGCATTTACAAAATCATCTAAATCTAGTCCTCTAATCATTTGATTACATAAATCTATGTCAGGCTCTGGCGAAAAAAAAGTGATATTATCAATTATATTGCCACTAAATAGCAAACTATCTTGAGGCACATATGATAAATGACCTTGCCAGTTTTTTGGCGAAAATGTCGTAAATTTTTTACCATCAAGATCAAAAAATCCCATATCTGGCCTGTATAATCCCGCAATTAAATTTAGTATGGTTGTTTTACCTAAGCCGGATTTACCTATAATTACATTAAATTTGCCAAGCTCGATATCAATTGAAACATCACTTAGTATCTTATTATGTTTGTCATTTTTGTATGAAAAAGAGATATTTCTTAGACTAAGGCGCTTATTCTTTGATATATCTATCTGTTCTTCTCCAGTAATTTGGTAGTTTTCAGATATGATGTTTAATATTCTCTCGGACTTTACAAGATTTTTTTCTAAAGACGAGAGCATTTCTATAACTCCCCCAAAGCTAAACGAAGCAACAATCCCGAAAATCATAAACGAAGCAAATGAACCGTGAGTCATTCTCCCAGAACTCACTTCCAAATTTCCAATCCATACAATAAATATTAGCGTTAAGAGGATCAATCCGATGATAAACGCAAAAAACATCGCCCTAAGCCATATTCTTCTGATTGCTTTTAAAATTGCTATATTATTTAAACTATCATAATGAGCAATTACCTCATTTTGCGAACAAAATATATTGATCACTTTATGGTTTATGATAGATTCCATAATAATTTCTGATGCAAGAGACTTTGCAGATTCTGCACTTTGAGTAAGCTCCTTAAGAAACCTGCCAGATAGCACCGCAAAACAAACCAGTATAACTATTATAATAAATAATATAACAGTTAGCTTGAGGCTTAATGTAAACATGCAAATAATACAAGCTATAGTCGCAAGAAAATTTCTTACAAAAAAAGAAGTGATATTTATGATTAAAGTAGCTATATGCTCACTATCTTCATTAATTCTTGAGAGTAAATCGGAGTATGTATATTTACTTAAATTATCCTGGTCAAATGAAAGAAGGGCGCAAAAGCCAGATCTTTTTGCCGAATTTGCAGCAAGTTCAGATACAGAATTCACTATATATGCTCTAACAAAGCTCGCAAATGCTAGAATAACAACGAATGACAAAAGTCTTATTAATGCATCATTAAATTGAAACTGGCCATCAACAAAAGCCTTTATCGCGTAGCCTATACCAACCTGACATGCGACAACAGCGATAAGCGCTACAAATGCAAGTAGCATTTTGTATTTATATGGAAAAATTAACCTTAGTATTTCATATATAATTTTTTGGTTTTTCATTATAGTTTTATTGTTTTGCCGATAAGCTCTGAAAGTTCGAGCGATAAGATATTGTGTAATACCTCGCCTCTAGTGTTTTGCCATGAGTCCCCCTTTAATTTAAAATGATGCGGGCCTGATAAAGGGGACGAAAGCCAAATTTCAAATTTGGGAGTTTGCTTATTTATAACAAAAACTTTTGCATTTGCCTCAATGGTTAAAACCTGATTAGAGTAATTTATATCTACTAAAAAATCTTTGTCCTGCGCTTCTACTTTAGATATTATCTCCTCGAATATTTTTTCTGCTATTTGATCAAAATTCTGCATATATGTTACCCAAATCTATATTATTGCACCCCCTCTACATAACCCATAAATGAGTTTCGCGTGAAAATTTTATTGTTATATACTAATTATATGCTGTATAAATATTTTTTTAAATTGTTAATGTTAAAATGTCAGAGGATTACAAAAAAATAAAATTAACCGGAAATGTTTTTTTGAAATATGAAGAGCCAATTTCAAAAATATTACAGGGCGATCTAAGATTATTGTTAAATAATGACCCTAGGGCGTCATCACTTATGCCATATGATAATATGGGTATATCGGGTTATCTAAAAGCTCAAGTTTTCGACGGTAAATTTTGGCAATTTATCAATCTGGAAGAATTTATATTTAACCGTGAAAATAGGTTTGGAAAAAAACAGCTCCCAAGAGACGCAGCCAAACTATGTGCAGAGTTACTAAAAGCAGAAGTAAAAAACGTAGAAATATATAGAGTTTATAGGGGGCATTACACAAGAATTCTTTACGAAAAAAATGAAAGAATTACGAAACACACAAAGCGTAAGTAGGAAGAAAAATATGTAGGCTATAGTAAGCATCGCTTGCGCCTTGTATATATCCCAGTTCTTGAGTTATATAGTAGGTATCATAAAGCCAGTAAGGCCTAAACAAATTACACCAAATCCCATTTTTAAGTACTACTTCGTCGCTCGTCACTCACCTAGCATGTAGTAGACTTCGCTCCTCGCTCCTAGTATTATTTAATCTGGGATTTGGTATTACACCGAGTCTAAGGGAATTCAATACAAGCTTGAGTTAGTATCAAGTTCTTGGACTCAGCATAATTCTTCTATTCATAGATTAAAAAAGTTAGGCAATATCACCTTCATCTGGACCATCTTCTCCAGACAAGTCTAGGTTTCTTAGATTGTTATCAAATGATTCTCTATCTACATGCGTAGGTTCTGCGCTTGCAAAAGCCATTAAGCAGGAAAATACAACAAAACCTAATCCAAGTCCGGCGCCTATTCCAATCCCAGTGCCAAAGAAGGCTCCTCGCTTTGCTCCTTCGACACTACCTAACTTTGCGCACTCATTACTAATATCCCTGCCGCTTACACCATTTGATGCTAGCTCTTCGCCCCTATCTGCGCAAATTTTAGGCACTCTATCACTTACATAGCGCCCTCCTGCCATAAAACTTACACTACTACCAATACCGCCAAGGATTATGGAGAAAGAAATTGGGCTTGCAGTAATTACTGATAATGTTGTAAATGTCGCAGCAAAGGCTGCCATGGATGCAATAGAGCCATAATTAATCGCATTATCAATACCAGCAGATTCGCCTATTTCGCGACCTCTTTGAGGAGTAACACAATTTGAAATTCTCATAACTTATACCTTTTTTAATGATTTTGAGCTAAAAGGTTTTCACCTATAAGCTTATAGTAGTCCTACTGCCCATCTACAGGCAAAGGTGATTTTACAAGAGCAGCATGCGCACTAAATCCAACTGCAATCCCTTGTGCCGCAGCAGGAACAGACAGCAAAAAAAGAGTAGTCAATATAAAAAATGAATAATATTTTATTTTTTTATTAGTCACTAAAGAAATTTTGCACACTTTTTGCGCGGGGAAAATTTTTCAGATTTTGCTTATACTTGTGCATAGTACTCACTTACAAAACTAGTAGATACAAAACCCGAACATAAGTTAGGATTGTTTAGTAAAAATGCGAGGGGCGACCACTAATAATAAATATATATTACCATAATTTTAGAGCAGATCCTACGCATAAAAAATTGTGTTATTACTTTAGATTTTTATCTGCAAAGTCCCAGTTAATGAGGTTTTCGACGAATAGCTTAAGGAAGTTTGGCCTTGCATTTCTATGATCTATATAATAAGCATGTTCCCAGACATCACAGCATATTAGCGGATTAAGCCCTTGTGTGATCGGCGTATGGGCGTTTGAGGCTTTGACTATCTTAAGCTTAGTACCATCCTGCACAAGCCAAACCCATCCGCTTCCAAACTGGGCCACTCCATTTTTTATAAACTCGGCATTGAAATTGTCGATATTATCGAAGGATTGATTGATCATGTCTTGTAATTTAGGAGAAGGGAGTGAATTTGGATTTGGGCTCAAAGAATGCCAAAAAAAGCTATGGTTCCAAACTTGTGCTGCATTGTTAAATATCCCAGTAAAAGATTCGTTACTATGGGTTGTAATGATAATATCCTCAAGAGTTTTATCTTTGAAGATATTCTGCTCCTCCAAAAGTTTATTAAGATTGGTAACATATGCTTGGTGGTGCTTACTATAATGATAATCGAATGTTTCAGGTGACATTAAATCACCAAAATCATTTTTTGAAAATGGTAAGTCCTTCAGAATGAATGGAAATTTTTCCTGATCTGCTTCTTTTGAATATGTCATATTTTAATCCCACCTTTTAGTTTAAATTTATACTTTATACCAATTCCCATTACAAATTATCCAAACGAAATTGGCTGGTCTCAGCTTTGCGCACGTATTTATATACTCTAAAAAAAAGCTGGCCCCGCCTTAAAATTCATGTGCCCTATTTATTCTGGGAAATGGTATTACATACTATAGACGTAAAATTTTTTTGAGCAAAATTATTTATTGAATCTGCTATATTTTCTAAAATAGATTTTAGTTTATCCTTCTCGGTATCTGCAAAATCCTCAAGAACATAAGACGAAACTTCCTTTGGAGGAGCTGGCCTTCCAATACCAATTCTAATTCTGTGATAATTTGAGCCAATATATTGGTCTAAAGACTTAATCCCATTATGTCCGGCGCTGCCACCTCCTATCTTATGACGAACCTTACCAAGGAAAATATCTAGATCATCATGTATAACAATTATGTTATCATTATCAATTTTATAGAATTTTTTTATCAAATAAGCAGACTCTCCTGACAAGTTCATGAATGTCTCTGGCTTTACAAGTATAATTTTCGTCGCACCTAAAAAACCAGTAGCAACCTGAGCTCTAAACTTAGGCATTTCCTTGAAGCTGATATTCATCTTGCTAGCTATTGTATCAAGAGCCATAAACCCAGCATTATGTCTTGTTGATTCATATTTACTTCCTGGATTTCCAAGTCCGAGTATCAATAGCATTTGGTATTTGTAATTATATGCGAAAAGTAATTTTTCTAAATCGATTGTAGCTGGGCTAACTGAGCGCTTCGCCTAAGGGCCATTATTTCCTCAATAGAATTTATTATCACTCTTATGTCCTCATCTCTTCCAAATCCGTGGCCTGTATATTTCACTAGCTTTGTACAAACATAAGGAGCTTCAATTTTATCGGTAAGCTCAAGGGATACATCATGCTCTACCTCATCATCATCCATCCCATGAAGTATTATAACTGGATGCGAGATTTCTATCTTTTCTTTTGTTTGTATAGTATTTTTTTTTCCATCTTCGATAAGCTGCTTGGTAATAGGAATCTTGTTCCTTACAATTAGAACTTCGGATCTTTCAAGCAAATCTCTCTGATCTTTACTTATTTTTTGATCGATCCATTCTGTAAAATCAGGAGCAGGGGCAATTAATATGGTTCCTACAATTTTTTTATCTTTATTTTGAGCTGCAATGAGCGATAGCCATCCTCCCATACTAGAGCCAATAATTATGAGATTTGAGAGATTAAGACCACGAATTAGCTTTTCTAGTGCATCGTGCCATATGCTAATATTACATTCTTCTATTTTAAGAGAAGAGGAACCGTGACCTAAATTATCGAATGACACAAAATTAATTTTTTTATTTATACAATATTGCTCTATAAAAGTTGATTTTTTACTATTCATGCCGCTAAGCAACCCATGAACATAGATAATCGTGAACTCGCTCTCAGGAAATTCTTGTTGCTTATAAATAATAAAGTTATTATTATCTACCTTGAATTTTTTCATATTTAGTTAACCAAAGATTTGGCGATATTTTGTCAGAAAAGAAATTTATACGCAAGAATAATATTTTACAAATTGTGCCGTCATTGAATTGTGGCGGAGTTGAAAGAGGAACTTTAGACATAGCAAAAGCAATAATTGCCTCCGGTAATCAAGCATTTGTCTTATCCTGCGGTGGCATACTCACGCCAAAACTCGAAGAAATAGGCGCCGAGTTAGTTAAACATGATGTAGCTAGCAAAAACCCAATAACTATTTACAATAATATCTCATTTATTGAGAAGTTGATAGAAGATCGTCAAATAAATTTAGTCCATGCAAGGTCAAGAGCTTCGGCCTGGAGCGCTTATTTCGCAAGTAAAAGATCTGGGACTCCATTCGTTACAACATTTCATGGCATATATAGTCTAAAGTCTAGCTTAAAAAAATATTATAATAAAGTCATGACTTTGGGCGATAGAGTAATAGCAGTATCTGAGTTTGTTAAACGCCATATCATAGAAAACTACCAAATTGACGAGAGTATAATTAGAACAATCCACAGAGGCGTTGATTTAAATTACTTTTCTCCTGCGAATATTACCACAGAAACTCAGGAAAAGTTTGCCGATAAATATAATATAGACTTTTCGCGCCCATTGATAATAATGCCATCAAGACTTACATCCTGGAAGGGGCAACATGTGTTGGTTGATGCTCTTGCACAAATAAAGAATTTGAATTTTTATTGTATACTTACAGGAGATTTATCAAAACATCCAGAGTATGTAAATAGAGTGCGCGATAGGATCATTGAGCAAAAACTTCAGAGTAGAGTCCAAATATTTGGACCGGAAACAGATATAGTTGGGCTGTATAATATGGCCAATATTGTTATCTCCGCTTCAATAGAACCAGAGGCATTCGGCAGAACGGTTGTTGAGGGGCAGGCAATGCAAAAGCTTGTAATTGCAACTAATATAGGAGGCTGCGCAGAAACTATAACTAACGGCGAAACTGGTTTTTTAACAAATCCAAATGATCCTACGCATCTTGCAGAGATGATTAAGCATTGTCTTGGGATAGTTGAAACTTCCAAGGAGAAAAAAATCGTACAAGCGGCAAGAGAAGGCGTAAGCAAGAATTTCTCGTTAGATAAAATGCAAAAAAAGACTTTGGCAGTCTATTCTGAGTTAATTAATTTATAATCTACTGGTCGATGCAAAAAATTTCATGTTTTATCATTACTAAAAACGAGGAAAGAAATATAAAAAGAACTATCGCCCCATTAAAGAAGATCTGTGACGAAATAATTATTATAGATTCTGGCAGCGAAGATAAAACATGTAAAATTGCAGCAGAAGAAGGTGCAAAAATTGTATATAATAAATGGGAAGGTTATCTAAATCAGAAAATCTTTGGGGAGTCACTTTGTAGAAATGACTGGATATTAAATCTAGATGCAGATGAAGAACTATCGCCCGAGCTTGCTCATGAGATAGAAGTAATTTTAGCTGCAAATTTGATTTCTAGATATAAAGCCTATAGACTTAATATTGTTTCTTTATTAGAGGGAGAAATAAAGCCAAGATACTTTGCCCCATCTATTAAACCTATAAGGCTTTATAACAAAAAATATGGGGGTTTTTATAATAATAAAAGCGATCAAACCCATGATTCTGTGGTATTAAACCCTTCAGTCGATAGTAAACAAAATATATATAATTTTATTCACAAGGTGCATCATAGGTCGTGGGCTTCTCTTACTCATTTAATTTCAAAGTCTAATTTTTACTCTTCTGAACAAGCAGATTCATTATATTTAAAAGGTAGAAAAATATCAAATTTAAGATTGATATTTGAACAAAGTTTGTGGTTCTTGAAGGCATATTTTATTAGAAGATATTTTGTACTGGGCATTGATGGATTTGTTTTTTCTAGTATCTTCGCTTTCTCTAGGTTTGCTAGAATCGCAAAATTAAAAGAGAAATATGGTTCCAGCAAACTAAAGTAATTTTAACCAAAATAAACTATAGTCTTTTAGGTTGGATTAGATACTAGGCGCGAGGAGAGAAGCCTATGAGTAATAGGTGAGCGACGAGTCAACAACGTAGCTAATTCAACATAAAAGACTATAGTTATTCATGATTTTCTCGAGCAAGCTATTTTGAGATAGTTTAACCCGCGCATTATTTAGCATATAATCACTTAAAGAGTATAAATTACTTTTACAGCTAAATTCCATGTCACCGTTATGCTTTGATATAATGCAACTCCCGCATATGCCTCCCATCATGCATTTCAAAGGGCCGTAAATATTACCTATAAGTTTTATATTAGACCTCTTTATGTCTGCTCCAGCAGATATATCAGAGCTTAAGCTTTTTGCTTCGTATGCTCCTATTACTTCTCTGCTGGATGAGAGTTGCGTAAGAGATCTATTTAAGTTGCCTGTAAGTCGCAAGATTTTTTCGTTAAAACGTACCGTTCCATAAGAGTATATTATCAAATCCTTATCATACACTTGTTCGAAATTGAAAAAAATATCAGGTATATTATCCTTTATTTCATAATCTATCTGTAATTTCTTCAAATTGTCTTGTACGGCACAGTGTAAATCACTTTGCCACATAGAACTGTGAGATATTATCCCTACAAACTTTGTTGCATGAGCAACTTTTTTTGCCATTGACGCTAAATATATACATGAAAAAACGTTGACATCTTCAGCAATAAATAGATACCGATTGGATCTATTGAACTCTATTGGATAGCCAAGAGGGCCCATAAGTATTACTTGGTCACCTTTCTTAAGTGATTTTGCTGTTTTGGTTGAGTTTCCTACAACATTAATCATAAAACTAATTTCTCCCTCTCTGATATTCGAAGGAAATAATGCTATTGGTTCAAAAGATTTGCCTGTCAAATTATTATGAAAGTTCTGTAGCTTAAAATATTGTCCTGGTTTATAGTTCTGTGCTTCAATTGGAGCGATGATTTTTAGCTCAAAAATATCCTTGGTATGATCTTTTTTATAAGTAACGAACTTTTCAAATAAATTCTTGACAAGATAAATTGATTCGCTGTTCTTCGAGCGATTTACCATCAAAGAAAGCTTATCTAGAATTTTTTTATATCCGAGCTTCGCACTTGCAATAGCTTTCACTACGCTACCTTCAAATTTTGGATCCATATCCCCAAAAAACGAAATATCAGATTTTTTCTTATAAGTTTCCTCTAAGACTGACGGTATAGTACCAGTTGCTATTAACAATGATCGACATTTTCTTCTTTCTGTTTTATCTCCTTTGTCTATTTCTATTTCAGCGATATTGCCATATTCGTCTTTTATTATTCTAGTTACTTTCGTGTTCTCTAATATTCTAAAACCCGAATTCATAGATTTATCTAGCTCTTCGTGATTATTCCTATATGCAGAGCTTCTTTCTATCTTTTGTCTATAACATAAATTGATTCCGCCTAATGAATCTAAGATCTGAATGAAATCGGGCTTCCTTTGTTCTTTTGCAGCTCTGGTCTCTTCTTTTTTTAGTAATTTTGCTATTATCTCAAATCTTGACAATTGTTCTTTTTCGCGCTTGTTTAGTGTGTTTTTGTCTATTTTTTGCAAAGCAATTTTTTTTGCAAGCGCAATTATGTATTTTCCAGCCTCCGCGGCTGCATCGACTGAAGTTAGACCACCTCCTACAATAAAGACAGGAGGCTCCATCATAAAAAGAGTTTTACTATCTTGTGTTTCTGCGTTACCTGATCCAAGGGCGGTCAAAAAATCATTCGCGTATCTTACGTTACCTGCATCCATACCATCAATTTTAGGCATTTTTGGCGCGCCTGCCCCAAGTGCAAGTGCTACGTGGTCAAACCCCAGTTTTTTTGCATCATCATATGTTATGTTTGACCCAAATCTTGTGCCCCCAATCAGGCAGAAATTTTTGTTTCTCTCGAGCATTAGTCTTGCCATGATTAGGTTTTCTTTGTTCCATCTCTCTGTTATTCCATATTCACATACACCTCCAAACCCTTGAGGCTTTATTTTATTATATAAATTTTCTATATGAGAGTATTTTTTAATTGTGAGATTTATGTCTTCATTTTGTAAGAGCTCAATCCTTAAGCCTTCTACCATTGTGATTTTGCATCCACTTCTTAACAAATAATATGATAATGCAATTGCCGACGGGCCACTTCCAACAATCAGTACATTACCCTTATATTCCCTTTCGGGCAGAAAGTTAGTACTACTCAAAGGATTCCACTCAGTAAGCAAATAATAAATTTCTACTCCAAAATCTAAACTTAAAACCTCTTTTACAATAGCTGATTCTATTGCTGGAACATTAACTGGCGTCTGCTTTTGATAAATACATGCCTTAGAGCAATCATTACAAATTCTTTCGCCTGTTAAGATAAGTAGAGGGTTTTCCAGTAAGGCAGCCGAGATCGCCGCAATTAATTTACCCCTTGAATATAACTCAATCATCTCAGAAATTTTGATTTCTAATGGGCAGCCCTTGAGAATATTACCAATAGGATTTTGGTGATAATCTTCATTTTTTTTTAGTCCTGTTGAGCATGAATCTTTGTTATGTCTGTGGCACTTAATGCAGTAATTAGCCTCGATTAAGCTATCTGATATTTCTTGAGCTGTTTGATGTTTATAGATAATGTCATTATAAGTATCGTATTTGACTAGATGTGCGAAATCTAATTGTTCCGGCGCGGAAAAAAGTTTTGAGATCGGACCAAAAAATATTCTAGAAGCTGCGTATTTTAACTCATCTTCGCTAAATCCACTGTATGGATGTATAGTTTCTACATTTGATTCTTCTGATTGCTCATTTTGCTTTTGCGTTAATGTTAAAATTTGCGCAGAAGATTTATATGCTAGCTTGCATGTAGCTTCGTATAGGCTTCCTGAATTACCTAAAGATTCTTTCAGTTTAGCTAAAAAAAAATCATCAATCGCTTCTAGATCATTATGATTTAGATTATTACGAGTAAGAAATTTTTTTTCAATTTCGTTTTTTTGTAGCTCATGTTTACTATATTTTCTCGCAACAAATCTGTGAACGAAGTTTCTTTTTAGATCATATAATATGGCTATATCTTTAGATTTTTTTGCAAATAAATTTGTTTGATTTTCGATCCTAAAAAGCTTGATTATGAAAATTTCAAGAAACTGAGCTATTTCTATAATCTCATCACTTAAGAGGCTAATTTTGTCTCTTCTTGCTTTTTTTAGAATCTCATAAAGAGTGTTATTCTTGCATTCGAGAAATGTTAAAAATTCTTGATCTATCTCATAAAAATCTAAAATTCTATTATTCATAAGTAGTATATTACATTCCTGCTTATTCTACTAACTACTAATTTTGAAATTATTGCAACTAATATTGTTACTATACTTGCCTTAAGAATAACCATAAACCCTGGTATTTCACCCTCTACAACTAGAATTTGCATTGGTCTTATTAAATGAAATAGTGGATTTATCTCGAAGATCCATCTTTTATCTTCTGGAAATAGATTATACGGGTAAACGATCGGTAAAGTCCAATATACTGCATTAAGTGCGACTGTTACTATTTGAGGAGTATCCATTATATATGGCGTTATATATGCGAAAATAAGTGCGATAAATATAAAAGAGATGATCACAGGTAGTACGCATAATGGAGCTAAAATTATATTTATTTTAAAATTTGCTGGGTAAAACATTATTGCAGCTAAATACATAGCAAAAAATGAGTAAAGTAATGTATAGCAATGAACAGCTACATCTGCAACAGGTAGTAAATCTTTTTTAATATATACTTTTTTCAGTAAATGCGATCTTGATGTAAGGGATCTCGCAGAGGATGATGAGGAGTTTACGATAAAGTTCCATAGAGGTAGGGATGCTACTAGATTTTTAACAAAAATCTCTGTTGGTTGATTGAGCAAAAAACTAAAAACATAAGATATTATAACAATATGAACAAATGGCTGCACTATCCCCCACGCTGATCCCAAGAAGGAATTTTTATGTTGAGTAAAAATCGCCGCTTCAGTTAGAATATATAATGATTTCCAGTAATTTTTTGTCGGTAAAATGCTCATTAGTTAACCATTTTATATCTTTTAATTATAAAATCAGGAGTACCTTCATCGATAATTCTTCCCTCGTGCATTAGATATGCTTTTGTGCATAAGTCTTTTATAATATCTTCTTGATGACTAACTAGCATAGAAATAGGAGTGTCCAGAAATTTACGGGTCATAGCCTTAACTGCTTTTATTACAAAATGCGCATCTCCTGTCGCAAATATTTCGTCTAAAAGAAGTATGTCAGGATTTTTAAGCAAATTAACGGAAAAAGTAAGCCTAGAGAGCATTCCAGAGCTATAAGTTTTCACTGGCCAATCTATTTTTTCTCCAAGTTCCGAGAAGTCTATAATCTCATTCTCTATATCTTTGTTATATAGATCAAGCATGTCACTATAAACCATCATGAGCTTTATATTTTGTCTTCCGGTCATCTCGTATTCCATGCCAAACCCCATTTCAATAGACGCTCCCACACGGCCCACCACTCTTAAACGTCCTGATTTAATGGGGTAAATTCCTGCTATCACTTTTAGTAAGGAGCTTTTTCCTGATCCGTTTGAGCCAATAAGAGCTATTTTTTCGCCGCGCTTTGCTTCGAAATTTATCCCATTTAGTATAGGAATTGAAGTTAAAAGAAGTTTGCCTTTGCCAAGAAAGAAATGCTTTATACCTTGGGCTCTATTGTAGGTATTAACACCTTCCACGTAGCAATTTTCGAGCTCTATTGATATTTCTTCTTCTTTGGTTTGAAGATTATTTATATTGTTTGTCACTTGCGCTCAAATAAACTGTAAAGTTTTTATAATAGCCCCTCAATCCAGGCGGAAAGAGCTGATTTTTGAATTACTCCAACTTTAGTGTCTATGAGTTTTCCTTCTTTAAAGAGCATCATTGTGGGTATACCTCTTATTCCAAGATTCGATGGTACTTGTGGGTTTTCATCTATGTTGATTTTTACAAATTCCACTTTATCTTTAAACTCCACGGAAACTTGTTCAAAAATAGGACCAAGCATCTTACAAGGACCACACCATTCAGCCCAAAAATCAACTAAAACGGGTTTTTTTGATTTCGAAACTTTTTCATCGAAATCTTTATCTGTAACACTATCTACCATATTATTTTTCACTTGATATTATTGTTTTGGATTATATTCTACTAATTTTTAAGAGCAACATATTTCTAATTACTCTAAGAGATCTATTAAAAAACAATTATAGCAGATGAGCATCTTATCACTCAAACTTTGTGGGTATTTTTTAGATATATTATGATAGCCGTGATGGCTGCAGGAGTTATACCTTCTATTTGCATAGCCGCCCTTACTGTTTGTGGGTTAGTTTTTTTTAGCTTTTCTACTACTTCATTAGATAAACTTCCGATATGTTCGAAATTAAAATCTTCAGGAATGAGAAGCCCTTCTTCTTGTTTATATAGTTCTATATCTTTATTTTGCCTTTCTAAGTAGGATTTATATTTTTCTTCGACTGCAATGTAAGAAATGATTGTTCTATCGAGTTTTAGTGTTTCTGGAAATATCTTTGTAACTTCGTTAATTCCAAATAGAGGGTGCGCTAGGAGATCGAGCGCAGTTTTCCTTTCCCCGTCCTGAGATATCTTGTACCCTAACTCACTCAGTGTATGTGGGGTGATGTTGAGACTTCCTAAAACCTCTAAATTATTATTTATTAGATCCATTTTTTTCTTAAAAAATTCTAGCCGCTTAGAGCTAATAACCCCGAACCTAGACCCTAATGCAGTAAGCCTTATATCAGCATTATCTGCTCTTATTGAAAGTCTGTACTCAGATCTTGATGTAAAAGTGCGATAAGGTTCGGTTGTTCCACGTAGAACAATATCGTCTACCATAACTCCAATATAACTCGTAGATCTATCAAGTATTAGCGGACTTAAGTCTTTAGAGAACCTCGATGCATTAATCCCAGCAAGTAAACCTTGCCCAGCGGCTTCTTCATACCCAGTCGTTCCATTAATTTGACCAGCTAGAAATAAGCCCGGTATTTTCTTTACTTCAAGGGTTAGTTTTAATTCTCTTGGATCTACCGAGTCATACTCTATAGCATAACCAGGCCTAATTATCTTGGCGCACTCAAGTCCTCTAATTGAATTCACGAGCCTTACTTGCACATCCTCTGGCAATGAAGTGGAGATACCGTTAGGGTATATAGTATTATCGTCTAACCCTTCAGGCTCAAGGAAAATCTGGTGCGATGATTTACTGGCAAATCTTGTGATTTTATCTTCAATCGAGGGACAATATCTAGGCCCAACTCCAACAATATTGCCAGAGTAAATTGCTGACAAATGCTTAGCTTCATCTATTATTTTATGAGTTAATTCATTAGTGTGGGTTATAAAACATTTTACTTGTTTTACGTAAATACTTGAGGTTAGTTCAGAGAAAGGCCTTGGCTCAACATCTCCCGGTTGCTCTGTAGTTTTTGCAAAGTCAATGGTTGAGCCATCGATTCTTGGGGGCGTGCCCGTTTTCAGTCTCCTTAAATTAAACTGAGCTTTTTTTAAGAAGTCAGACAATCCGATGGAGGCTTTTTCTCCGGTTCGTCCTCCGGTTATTCTCTCTGTTCCCACATGAAGCACCCCGGATAAAAAAGTTCCTGTCGTAAGAACAACGGCTTTAGTATATATAATTTTGTTATTTTCTAAAACTACGCCTTTAATTTTCTTATCATATAGAATATCCTCAACTGAGCCAAGCAGCAAATCAAGACCTTTATAATTTAGGATTTCGCTCTGCATTTCTTTTCGATATAGTGATCTATCGGCCTGTGCTCTCGGTCCCCATACAGCTGGACCTTTGCTTTCATTGAGCATTTTGTAATGGATACCAGATCTATCAATAACTCTTCCCATCAGCCCGTCAAGAGCATCGATTTCTTTAACTATTGTTCCTTTTGCAACACCGCCGATAGCAGGGTTACAAGACAGTTCTCCTAGATTTTCAATTTTTTTTGTTATCAGCAAAACGGAAGAACCGCATCTAGCCGATGCTGCTGCTGCCTCGCAGCCAGCGTGACCCCCTCCGATTACAACGACATCATATTGCTGATTTTCAAGAACATCAAAAATCTGCGACATATTATTACCTCACGATCTCCCTTGCGCTAAAAAAGAAAGCTATTTCATTTTTTGCATTTTCTAGAGAGTCTGAGCCATGAACAGTATTTGCTTCAATAGATTCAGCAAATAGTTTTCTTATAGTACCTTCTTCAGCCTGTTCGGGATTAGTCGCTCCCATTACTTGTCTATATTTTGCAACTACGTTATCTCCCGAAAGGACTTGTACAATAACTGGACCTTGAGTCATAAATTGTACCAGACTTGCAAAAAATGGTCTATCTTTATGAATAATATAAAATTCTTTAGCCTCTTTTTCAGATAGATGAAGCATTTTTTGAGCTACTATAGTGATGCCAGCATCCTCGATTATTGCATTCACTTTACCTGTTATATTTCTAGCAACAGCATCTGGCTTTAAAATCGATAATGTATATTCATTTGACATAATTTTTCCTAAAATATTTAATTATTGTGATGAGAGGTGGGATTACGCTACTCATGCTTTAAAAGCCCATTTAACTTCTTTCACCTAGCTTCTTACCGCCTAATAACATGAGTATGCTTATTTACTTTCAGTATTATGGCTCCTGTATTTGGTATTTACTCAAACGCTTTAGGCTAAAGATTATTTGTATTTAATCCCAAGAAAGGGTATTATACAGATTTTTTTATATATTTCATTAATAATTCAGCATATGCAAAAAGAATTTCGATATGTCTCTACGACAGAAAAAGATTTGGTAAAAATAGCAAGGGATATTACTCAGCACTTAAAAGGAAATAAAATTTTTACTTTAAACGGCAATCTTGGAGCGGGCAAAACCACCCTTGTAAAAAAATTTGTCGAAAATATTACTGGTTTTAGTGGGGCTACAAGTCCGACTTTTAATATTATGCATAAATATGAGGGTAATGGGCAAGTAGTTTACCATTACGATTTATATAGGATAAAAAACATACAAGAAATAAGTGAAATAGGCTTAGAAGAGATGATGCAAGAGAATTATGTTTTCATAGAGTGGCCAGAGATCGCAAGTAACATAATAAAATACTATCAATATGTAGCGATCGATATATCTTTCAATAAAGATTATAGAGATATAGTTGTAAGTAAACAGCACTAACCTTTGCAAAACGTGCCCCTTATTATAAAACTCTAGATTCTGAAATGCGCTTAATATATTAGACCTCCCAGCATAACCTGGAGCTTGACTGGTAATTTTGTCATCAAAAATTGATTTTCTGGCCTAAATTAGTTTTCCTATGTTCAGTTAGATCAACTGACATTTTTCCTAATCAAATTCCTCGGCTCTACTTATATGTTATGGAGACGGCCTATTTAAGGAGTAGCGTATATTTATCTTTTATCCAGATATTTTATCCGAATCGTCACTACTTACATTATTTTGAGCTGATGAAGTACTAGATTTTGAAATAATTCCTTTCACAAATCTTTTTGCGTTTTCATAGTATATTTTTTCTTCGCCCATTTCATTTGAAAAAGTTTCTGATTCGTCATCTAATCCCTCATCTTCACTTGCATAAGAAGTGAATAAGGAATCCGACTCTTTACCGTTACTTAATCTTGATACATTCCTTTTAAGATTACTAGGAAATGTTAAATTATTAGAATTAGGCACATCTTCTGTCGCATGCTCAGCAAAAGAGCCGCCATCAATTGAATCGATTTTTTGAACCTGAATTTCTGCTTGAGTTGCGCTAAGGCCCGAAGTATCAGAGACTTTATTTATGGTTTGCGTATTCAAAGTGTCGGCTATCGCTGCATTACCATTTTGCGCCAGATCATGGTCCTTAGCACTATTATTGACAGATATACTGGCTTCAGATCTATTAGAATCGCTGCTTTCTTGATTTTGGGCGTTTACGACGCCTTCAGGTTGAATATTATCATTATGCTCAGTATTGCTCATATGATTTTTAGAAAAATAATATTATTTTAATTTTAATTAAAATACTATAAAAAACATATAAAAAATAAGTAATTATATGTTAATTTTTCAAATAGAGAGAGTTTTAGTGATATAAATATAACAAAATTTCTATGAGTCGTTTTATTCCAATTCCCATTGTTAATTAATGTTCTTAGCTTACCACTCACAAAGAGTGCTTCACGTTAGGTACAATAGAAGCTATATCTTAAATACTTAAAAAAGAGAACATGCATTTGATTGTCTCGGATAGAGAGCAATCTTTTCCGATTCCTTACTGCTCTTTGCGTATGATGGTCCTGCCGCCCATATAGCTCACAAGTGCATTAGGCACAGTTATCGAGCCATCCTCATTTTGGTAATTTTCTAATATTGCCACTAAGGTTCTTCCAACTGCAAGCCCTGATCCGTTTAGAGTATGTACAAATTTGGTATTTTTTTGTCCAAATTCCTTAAATCGGGCCTTCATTCTTCTTGCCTGAAAATCCCCACAATTAGAACAACTCGAGATTTCTCTATATTTTTTCTGCCCAGGTAGCCATACTTCTAGATCGTAAGTTTTTTTTGCGCTAAATCCCATATCTCCAGCACAAAGAAGCATAACCCTATAAGGAAGATCTAGTTTTTGCAGAATAGTTTCAGCTGCGCTTGTGATATACTCATGTTCACTATCAGATTCATCATCAGCTGTGATAGACACTAACTCAACTTTACTAAATTGATGGAGACGTATCATTCCTCTAGTATCCCTTCCAGCAGCACCAGCCTCAGACCTAAAGCAAGGGGTATAGGCTACAAGCCTTAATGGGAGCTTTTCACGAGCAATAATAGAATCTGAGAACATTGATACAAGTGGCACTTCTGCTGTTGGTATGAGCCTGTAACCATCTTTTGTATAAAATGATTCCTCGGAGAATTTCGGCAGCTGACCAGCACCATACATAGCGCTATCCCTTACCAAATATGGCGGGGACACTTCAGTAAATCCAAACTTTCTAACATGAGTATCTATCATAAAAGATGCGATGGCTCGCTCAAGCCTTGCAAGATCAGATCTTAAAGTTACAAATCGAGATCCCGATATTTTTGCACTAGCTGCAAAGTCCATCATACCTAGAGATTCACCTAGCTCAAAATGCTCTCTGGCATAAGGAACACTAATAGTCTCTCCAAATTTTCTTATCTCAATATTATCGCTCTCATTTTTTCCTTTAGGTACATCGCCTGCTGGTAAATTTGGTAATGTTTCGAGTATTTCTTTCAATCTAAAATCATTTGCTTGTCTTGCTTCAAGCTGTTCTAGTGTTTTTTTTAACAACTCGCCTTCTTTTCTAATTAATTCAAATGACTTGCTTGTTTTATCATCTAAACTTGAAAGTTTTTTAGAGTTTTCGTTACGTTTTTGCTGAATAGACTGAATCTCTGACATAAGAGCTCTTTGCTCCTCATCTAGGGTTAAAATTTTTTTTGAAGAAGGCTCAATACTCCTGTAAGATAATTTTTGATCAAATTCTGCCGGATTCTCCCTAATCCATTTAACATCATGCATGCTTTACCACCCTCTCCACTTTACGCGCAAAAAAAATGGTAATTTCATATAATATAACCAAAGGAAAGGCAAGTAAAAGCTGACTTAAAACATCTGGAGGAGTGATAATACCCGCGATTATAAAAATTAATAATATTCCGAATCTCCTATTTGTAGCCAGAAAACTAGCTGACACTATTCCAAAAATAGTGAGGATCAGTAAAATGACTGGCAATTGGAACGCTATGGCAAATGCAAAGGCAAGGCTGGACACAAGACCAATATATTCGCTAATTTTTGCATGTAAGCTTATAGAAACTGGATTATCGTAAATACCACCTACATTTCCTAGCTGCATGCTATTTGTTTGAAAGCTTAAGAAAAATTCAAATGCTTTTGGCATAACTATAAAATAGGCAAAAAATACACCTAGAATATATAAAAACACCGAGGAGAAAATTATATAACGAACTAATATCAGTTCACTCTTATATAAACCCGGAGAAATGAAAAGGTATAATTGCAGAGCAATAAAGGGCATTGTTACAATAAATGCGAGTTTGGCCGATAAGTCTATCTTGGCAAAAAAAGCCTCTGAAAGATCTGTGTAGATAAAACTTGCTTTGCCCGCGCCATGTTGAATTAGAGGCAAAGAGATCGCGTAATATATTTTATCTGAATAAACTATTGTTAAAGCGAAACAAAGCGCAAAAAAAGATATAGAATAAATCAATCTTGTTTTTAGTTCTCTAATGTGCTTTTCAAATGTAAGTTTGAGCATATGTCCTTATACATAATATTTGACTAGCATAACCATTTCAAAATTAGATCAATCAATTCGCAAATTCTACTAAAACGGAGCACTTAAAAAGGGAGCGATCTCAGAATATTAGTGTATTTTTGTGAACTAGAATTCAAGCATCGAAAAGAGCAAAAATTATTCACTATAAATGATGGTTATTTAAGAACTCTAATATAAAAATAGACATATGTAAAGCTATACATAATTATCCATATTTTAGTAATAGGTTTTTGGAGTTTAGTCCTATAGTCTTTTAGGTTGGATCAGATACTAGGCGCGAGGAGAGAAGCCTATGAGTATTAGGTGAGCGACGAGTCAACAACGTAGCTAATTCAACATAAATGACTATAGTGTTTATCTAAGCCTTTGCAAGGTAGCCCTAAAAGCATCTGCCTAGTTTAATCCTTACGATTTGGTATAACTTAAAAACGAATACGCAATAATAATCTCTATGCAGGATATATTATATGACCGTCACCTAGAGTTTTAACTACGTAATCATCATGTTCCTGCATGAAAGACTCTTCTGGATAATATTCAAACACCTCAGGCAAATCGCAATCTGCAGGGTCTACATGCTTATACACTAAATGATTTTGTGAGCTCTGATCAAGATCAATAGTTCTTATGTTTGTTCCTTTAAGAATATGAAATGCGCCGTCGTAAAATTTATCGAGATTATTATTGATTGCATAGTGATCAATAATAACAACAAGACTATCTGGTAAATACTCTTTGATAAGCTTCTGCGTCGTTTTAATAGACTCAGTGTCAAGACCTGCAAATATCTCATCAGCAAATATTATTTTTGCCCCTGACATAATAGCTTTTATTAGTGCTAATTTTTTCCTTTGCCCGCCGCTTAAGGAGCTGATATCATACTTTTTATCTTCAAGAGATCCGAATATACCGTCAGGTTGCTTTTTATATTCTTCCATACTATCTGTATATTTTTCTGCAAAACTATCTATTTTCAAAGCTAACATGAGCTTTGCGATTTTATTAAGCGTGGCCCTAAGTTGTTGATGGTTCATAGAATCCATTGTTTTCTTGGTGATGACTTCGAATAAAGTGGAATTAGCGGGCAAAAAGAAATGCTGGTCAAGCACAATAGGTTTTTCAAACCCGCCATCTTTATTTAAAGGCAATGAAACATTGCCAGAGCTAGAAAGCGGACTTTGCAGACATCCAGCTATGTCTTTGAGCATACTAGTTTTTCCTATGCCAGACTGGCCCATAATCGCATAACAGCCAGGCGCATCAAGAGAGAGATGCTTTATGTGAAATTGCTTTGCGCCGCTTAAGTTAAGCTCATAATTTTTTATCTCTAATTTATTGCTTTTATTATATTCAATAGTAGCTCCAAATACACTTTTAGATTCTATTGCATCAAGAATTTGGTTTAAATTATCTACAGCAATTTGGCGTTTAGCATCCCAGCTACTCGTATCTTTACCTTGCATAAATTTATAAGCTCCATACCCCTTGGCCTTAATAGAATGAGATTCTGCCAAATATTTGGCAGCCATTGTTAAGTCTCTAGATGCAAAAAGCAAATATATGTCACCAAGTAAAGACGTGATAGCGTCCGAGAAGCCATTAATGAGAGCTTTGTTTTTCTGATCTCTATCAATCGTTTTGTTTAATTTGTTAACAGAGTTCATGCCATCTTGCATGTTTGTTTTTACGATATCTGCGTAGTCTGTTAAGGCAATTTGATCTAAATGATATAAAGTGTCATAATAGATTTTTTCAAGCTTTTGATTTTCTCTATTAATTTGTTTGTTAAGCTGATATGAATCTGTAGTAACAGCTTTTACTAATTCTTTTCTAGGATATTCTAGGTGAGAGAGTAATATTAATCCAGGGGCATTGTTCACTAGATAGTGATAATTCGAGGCTCCGATAAATTTAGTTGATGTGAATGATGTGAGTTTTGAGATAGCATCACTATAAACTTCGCTTATATTTTCCAGAAGTGATCCTCTTAATTCCTCTGAACCATCAAGTCTGAAGATTTTAGACATGTTATTTGAATCAAGAATAAGATCAGTATATTTTTCGACAATCTCGTTGTTAAAACGGTCATAAATAGGCTCTTTTATCCAATCGGCCAAAGTGTCTACCGCTTTATTCAGACTAGCTAGTATAATCCCGAGGCCTAATTGATATACACCTCCATAAATTATTGCTTCAACTTTCTTTTCGCTTTCTAATTTTGTTAGCTTTGTGTTAGTTTGTACGTTCGTGATTTTTTGTATTATTGTTGAAACATCAAGTGTGTACTCTATTTGCCCAAGCTTCTTGCCTAATATCATTGGCAATAAATAATCTGAACCAGATTTGAGCCAATAAGTTTTGAGTTGGTCAGAAAGAATATCTATACCAACAATTTCAACCATGCTTCTTGCGCTTTTGTTGGTTGTGAATAATTTGATAAGATCGTATGACAAAATAGCAGCGGCCCCTATTGTACTATCTTTGGCCGTGTCCTCTATTCTTGTTATTTCATCTTCACTAAATACTTTTCCATCGTCTATCATCCTAAAAAAAGGAGTTGGATTATCTATCGTCTGCTTAATTTTTTCATGATAATTGTAAGTATCATTAGAGTAGTACGCGCTTATGGCAGAACCTGCAGTTGCAGCCATATACGAAGCAATATGGTAATTTTGCGGAATAAAATGGTTCGCTATTTCAACTATAGGGAATAATACATTGCCCCACAATATTGTGTTAGAAAGATAGTGTTTGGCCCAGTATTGTTTAGTAGCTCTATTTAGTAAAAGCGCCTCATCAAGAGCAACAACTGCGCCCGATAATGCAGCAGATGAGATTGAAGACGAAATCGACGTATGACCTAAAAGATTACTATTTTCTCCTATTACAGTTTTAGCAACATAATTGATTAAATCCGTGTTAAATCTAGGAGCAAAACCTCCATTGAATAATCCAAGTGAAGTATTGCCAGTGAACCCCATGAACTTCATGACATTTGAGTCTGAAGTAAACACATTAGATATTTGCCCGTTTTTATTTGATGCCATAAATCTCGCTCTACAAGTTTATATCTAAGTCTACACTTAAGCTAAAGCATCTAACGCTCAAAAAAATATTACTATCTAGCAACAATTCTTTGCAACAATTAAATCCTGAGCTTTTAACGAAGCTTACACTTAGAAATATTTACTTACTAGTTAACAAACTTGATATTAATTTATTAATTTTATATGTAAGTTAAAGATAATTATACAGATATAATATTTTTTTTCAAGAAGTTTCGATGGATGAATCATAGACTTTCAAATATATCCCTTAATTAATTGAAATACAGGTAGCTGCGCGCTCTTGTGTCATGAGAAATGTGGCTATCACATTTAAAAATTACATTAGGCCTCTTCGGACACTCGCTCCTGGCGAGCAAGTAGCTGGCACAGGCGGAGCGCAAAACCCCAGCGTACATTAGTTACGTGAGGATTCTGCTGCCTGCGCGGGTGGCGCAATTGCCTCTAGGAGTAAGAGTTTTTAGGAGAGGTCTATTTCAGCTTTAAAAGGAACTTATGTCCATGTAATACCAAATCCCAGATTAAATAATACTAGGAGCGAGGAGCGAAGCCTACTACATGCTAGGTGAGCGAGGAGCTAGAAGCAAGTACTTAAAAATGGGATTTGGTATAATATGGACATAATCATGTCTTTCTCATAGTTGCGGATATAGATAACAAAGGGATGTTGTTATTTTTATCCTCGGAATCCTCGTGTATACTTTATATATTTACCTTTCCGTAGGCGAAAATGCCTGTACATCAGTCTCGTTTTATATAGAAATAAACACCTAAATCTAATGAGAATTTAAATATTTTTCAGCGTCAAGAGCGGCCATGCAGCCAGTACCAGCTGCTGTTACGGCCTGTCTGTAAATTTTATCTTGAACGTCACCACATGCAAAAACCCCATTTATGCTAGTTTTAGTTGCGCCTTGAATAGTTGTAATATAACCTTCTTCGTCCATGTCTAATTTATTTTTAAAAATATCTGTATTTGGCTTATGCCCTATAGCAATAAAAACCCCCTCACATTTAATTTCTGATAGGCTTGAGTTTATCTTATTTTTTATTCTAACCCCTGTGACAGATTTTGGATTATCTTGGCCCAGTACTTCTTGTAATTCGCCATTCCAAATTACAGATATTTTAGGGTTAGAAAAAAGCCTATCCTGTGCTATTTTTTCTGCTTTAAGTGTATCGCGCCTATGTATCAAAGTGACTTTAGAGGCATGATTAGTTAGATATAAGGCCTCTTCAACGGCCGTGTTGCCGCCCCCTATAACCACAACCTCCCTCCCTTTAAAAAAGAATCCATCACATGTAGCACAGCCTGAAACGCCAAATCCCTGATACTTCTTCTCCGAATCAAGACCTAACCACTTTGCCTGCGCTCCTGTTGCTATAATCAGCGAATCTGCCAAATATTCAGTTCCTGCCATACCTTTTAGCGCAAATGGCCTATCTGACAAATTAACCTCCTCTATCATATCTTCTATGATTTCCGTGCCTACCTTTTTTGCCTGGCTCATCATTTGTTCCATTAACCAAGGGCCTTGTACTACATCTGCAAAACCAGGAAAATTCTCTACATCTGTCGTAATAGTCAGCTGACCTCCTGGCTGGAGCCCACCAATCAAAAGAGGGCTCAAATTAGCTCTTGCAGCATAGATAGCAGCTGTGCAACCTGCCGGGCCTGATCCTAATATTATTACTTTTGCTATTTTCTTCATTCTCTAAAACATTTTTGTGTTATTAATTCAATTACATAGTTGTATATTTCGTCAAACCCATCTGCACTATTATCTACAATAATTGCATCACTTGCTATTTTAAGCGGCGCGTGCTCTCTCGCTTTGTCCCTTTCGTCTCTTTCTATTAGCAAATTCTTGATCTGATCGACCGAAGCTTTGATGCCGTTCTCCTTATATTGACTATACCTTCTTACTGCCCTAACTTCTATATCGGCTTTTACGTAAAGCTTTACATCTGCATCAGGCATTATTATGGTCCCAATATCTCTTCCCTCCATTATTATTCTGTTGTTTTCGCCCATAAGTTTTACTTGAAACTGGTTAATAGCCTCTCTTACTTCTTTGATGACAGCAACTTTAGAACTTTCTTCGGCGACTCTTTCATCATAGAGTAAAGCCTTATCTACATTAGCAGAAAAATCTTCGGAATTGATAATCTTAATTAAACCATCCACTGAGAAGATATTATTGGAAATAGCGATATACGCTAGTTTTCTGTAAAAAATACTTGTCTCGCAATATAAAAGCTTATATTCGTTTGCGATTCTTTTACAAATAGAGCCTTTGCCTGACCCAGATTCTCCGTCTACGGCTATTTTTAATTTGCTCTTTTTATCCAAAAAAATATTAAAACTCATGAGCCTTTTTTTCTATGTAATCTCTATTTCTTTCAATCCAGATGTCAAATTTTTTAATCATGTCTAGGTATTTTATGCTTGAAATATGCAGATAACCATCCAGTATAGGTAAATTGGCATTAAATGCTATTCTTTCTAAGATCGAAGAGTCCTTTAGCATATAATTTACTATATCGCAATTGCAAAAAATTGCATTTATTTCACCCCTAATTAACATAGTTACTAACTCTGCGCAACTAGATGACTTTATAGCTACCCCCTTTTCTTCATGAGGCTTCTTCTCAATTGATCTGAGGATATCGTCATTAACATATCCTATTCTGTGCAATGTATTAAGTTTCTTGTTAATATCTTTGGTCTTAACAAAAAAACCATTTAAAAAATGAGTGAAAGCAACTGAGTAAATAACTTGGGACTCTTCTTTTTTACTAGATTGCCAAACCGGATTATCAGGAAATCTAAAGTCTATAGATCCATTCTCTAGTTCTTGATGTAATAACTCTAATGGAAGGGGTTTATATGAGAATTTGATTTTGTTGGACTTGGCAAATTGCTCGAGTATTTCTCTGTATCGTCCTTTGTAACTATTGCCATCAATGTAGTGAAAAGGATATTTAGACGTATCTTCGATCCCAATTACATATACCTTATCTTCAGATTTTGCATCAAGGCACAAATAGATGGACAATAAAAATAGAATTTTTCTGAAAATCATAATTTTCAAGGTCAATTATAATAGTTAGGCGATATACTTAAGACTATATGAGTATCCAGGCACCAAAGCTTTTCAGATAAATTCTCAGAAGAAACAGGATGTTGATACGTCCTAGTATAATTTCGGATATTTATAGTATTAGTTATGATATAGATATAATATTCGCAAAGCAAATATTTTCTACCTTATATAATACGACGAGCCTGGTCTTCTATTATGTCTAGGTTGATTAGTTCCTGTTACTGGGCTTCTTTCGTGAACTGTTCTTCCGCGAACTGTAGTAATAATTTGCTTGAGCCATTCCGGATACTGACTTGCGCTCGCGAGTTGAGCTGTCTCATCACGCAAATTTCGCTCGGCCGCAAGGCCAATTCGAAGAGCTTCATCCAAAGATTTTGCTCTTGGAATTTCTTCCGGGATTACATTAAGTTCGATCCCTGTCACAAAAATCTTTACTTGCTTCAGATTATCCTCAGAATTTATTATACAAACTAATTGACCATTCTCAACGTTCCAATTATCTGGATTTTTTAAATAATCTTGAAACGATTCTGTCTTGCCTCTGCAAACATCCGCCAAAGCATTATAGGATTGACGCATATTACTCTCTCTACTATAAGATAAATGATCTTTAGGTATTTCATTGTAATTCTACATAAATCTAGTAAAAGACAACTCGCCATTTTCATCTGCCATCATTTGGTACAAATAGTTGAAATTCATTCTATTATAGCTTGTATTTTCATCGCTTAAGTCTGTTTTATCACTCACTCGACTTTCTTTTGTGAATACTTTAATTTGATCATTTTCTGAAAAACTTACTTTTTTTATAGGTTTAGAAAAGGCCACGTGATTCTGTCTCTGCTTGGATACTCTGGTCATAAACTTAGATTCTTTATTTTTTAGTTATTTTATACTTATTAATATCAAAGATGAAATAAGTATTAAAACAAATTAAGAGAATTAATCTGAGTGACACTTATTTGCAACAGAAACAGGAATGTATTACATTACATCTCTTTTGCTTCTGTGATTTTGAGCTCTCCATCACTATTTTTTGTTACTTTTTCTATTGTAAACTTGGCTTCTTCGAGTTTTTTCTCGCAGAAATTTTTAAGAATTGAAGCTCTTTCATAAGCACTTATGGAAGACTCAAGACTCTCTCCTCCAGAATCTAGCCTATTTACAATATGCTCGAGTTCAGATAAAGCCTCCTCGAAGCTCATATTTTCGTTCATTTTAGATTCGTAGTTTTTTTCTATAGATTTTGTATCTTTCATGTTATATCCTAGAGTTGGTAAGATAATCAGAAATTATATATGCGAGCAAAAATAATACAATACCCAAAATCATCTAGTCAAAATGCTCCTTTATTCAACAAAAAATGGTACCTAGAATTTGAGGAAGATATGCATTCTCTTAGTTCAGATGCACTTATGGGATGGACAAGTGCAACAAATACTGATAACCAAGTAAAGCTAGAGTTTGACGATCAAGAATCCGCAGAAAAATATGCGCAATCTTGGGGCATAGATTATGAAATATTTAAGGCACCTAGAAAAAAATTTATAAAAAAAACCTA
The DNA here is from genome assembly GCA_033763595.1 of Rickettsiaceae bacterium. Taxonomy (GTDB): domain Bacteria; phylum Pseudomonadota; class Alphaproteobacteria; order Rickettsiales; family Rickettsiaceae; genus JANRKH01. The sequence goes on along the minus strand of JANRKH010000010.1, from coordinate 6,341 downwards.
TGCAGAAAATTTTAAATAAAAATGAGCTTTTCACTAGATAATCTATCGCTTAACGAAAAGCAATATGAGGCAGTAACAACTACTGATGGGCCTTTGCTTGTGCTTGCTGGAGCTGGCACAGGTAAGACAAGAGTTCTCACATGTAGAATCGCTCATATTCTTTCTGAGAATCTTGCAAATGCACATGAAATCATGGCAGTTACTTTTACCAATAAGGCGGCTCGAGAGATGCAGTCGCGAATTAGAAGTTTGACTCATAATATTTCAGCACTACCAAATGTCGGCACATTTCATTCAATCGCGTCTCAAATCCTCAGAAAACATGCAAGTCTTGTTGGCTTGACTGAAGGTTTTACAATCATTGACCAGTCAGATCAAAATAAAATCATCAAGAATATTCTTGAAGAAAACTGGCCATCAAGTAAAGATTTTCATAAAAAAATTTTGCATATAATTTCTCGCTGGAAAGATGCAGGATTTTCTACAAAAAATTTACCTTACAGAGAAGTAAAAACAGAAGATCAAAGCCTTGCAAGAAAGGTGTATGTAATTTATCAAGCCAGATTGAAATCATCGAATGTGTGCGATTTTGGGGATTTAATTCTTTATAACACAGAAATTTTTAGGGAACATACGCATGTACTTGAATCGCTCCAGAATCAGTTTAAGTACATTTTAATTGATGAATACCAAGATACAAATTCAGTTCAATATTTTTGGGCTAAAAATCTTGCTCAAAAAAGCCAAAATATTTGCTGCGTTGGAGATGACGATCAGTCTATATATAGCTGGAGAGGAGCTGAAGTGACAAATATACTTAGGTTTGAAGAAGATTTTCCTGGCGCGAAAATTATTGCCCTTGAGCAAAATTATAGATCCTCCCATCATATTTTAAAGGGCGCATCGAGCCTGATCCAAAAAAATAACTACAGACATAATAAAACTTTGTGGACGGAAGATAAAACCGGAGATAAAATTAATATTATTCAATGCTCTAATGATAAAGAAGAGGCGCAAATTGTAACAAATTACATTTTGAATGAAAAATTCAAAAAAGATTCTAAAATGAGCGAGATAGCCATTCTTGTAAGAGCAAGTTTTCAGACGAGATTATTCGAGGAAGCTTTTGTGGCTTCTCATATAAACTATAAAATTGTGGGCGGTTTAAAATTCTACGACAGGCAAGAAATTAAAGACATAATAGCGTATTTAAAACTCACAATTAACCCATCAGATGACATAGCATTCGAAAGAGTAATAAACGAACCAAAAAGATCAATAGGAAAGGCAACTATAGCTAAAATAAGGCAGAAATCTCATGAAATTAATGGATCTATGCTAGATGGCTTAAAATTAATGACTCAAAGCAACTTACTTTCGGCAAAGCTTAATGAACAAGCTTTAAGATTTCTAGCTTGTATCGATAGATTCAGAATTGATGTAGCTAAAGAACATTCGGTGCCTAATATTATAACAAAAATCCTTGATGAAACAGGTTATAAATCTATGCTCAAGCTCGAAAAAACAGAAGAATCAAAAAATAGGCTAGAAAACTTAAACGAGCTAATACGCGCTTCAGCAGAGTATGACTCGGTACAGGGCTTTATAGAACATATTTCTCTTGTTATGGATACAGAGGAGCAGGTAGATTTTGATAACGTAAATCTTATAACACTCCACTCAGCTAAGGGCCTTGAGTTCGAGACGGTATTTATACCTGGAATGGAGGAGGGGCTCTTTCCTCATCAAAAAACCATAAATGAAGAGGGTCGCATGGGCCTTGAAGAGGAAAGAAGACTTGCATATGTTGGCATAACCAGAGCCAAGCGTAACCTATACTTACTTCATGCCGAAAGTAGGAGAATATTTCACGAATATGTTAGAAGTGCTCCTTCAAGATTCTTGTCGGAACTCTCTAGCGATTCTGTGAATTCAAAAAAAACTAACTACTTCGGGAACAGATTTCTTTATAATAATAGCAAACTTGCTTCTGGTTCATTTTATGCTGATTCTCGTTTTTGAAACTTACCTCTACACTTGTACCAGAAAGTGGTTATGCAGCCCCATTTGGTTGTGCCTATTTAATGCATCTTAATGCATCCAAAAATCAAAATTTTAGTTTTCTTAAGACGCATAATACCAAATTTCTAGCATTACACCTGGACATATGCATTTTAGAGCGAGCTATCTTTTATAGTCTTTTAGGTTGGATTATACCAAATCTCTAGAATTAAATAATATTAGGAGCGAGGAGCGAAGGCTACTCTCGTGTTAGGTGAGTGACGAGCTAGAAGAAAGTACTTAAAAATGGGATTTGGTATTAGATACTAGGCGCGAGGAGAGAAGCCTATGAGTATTAGGTGAGCGACGAGTCAACAACGTAGCTAATTCAACATAAAAGACTATATACTTGTGCAGGCTGCGCAATTGCCTCTAGGAGTAGAGTTTTTAGGAGTGGTCTAATAGATAATTGCTATTATTGAGCACGTTAGATCTAGTGCCAAAGTAGCAGTTAAAATGGGATTTGGTATCAATATCTATCTGACAAAATTAGCGTACTAAACAATAATTTCTTGCAAATAAATTTAGATTATTGTATCTTTGTGGTTTTTGAGAATACTGATTTGTAATTCTAATAAATCATACCAAATCTCTAGAATTAAATAATACTAGGAGCAAGTCACGAAGCCTACTTTCGTGTAAACCTTTAGCGACGAGCTAGAAGCAAGTACTTAAAAATGGGATTTGATTACATCATGAATAGACCTCTTCGAAAGACTCTACCACGAGAGGCAATTGCGCCGCCCGCGCAAGTATAGCAGGGTTCTCACATAACCTCATATACGCCAAGCGGCTTTGGTCTACGCGCGCTCCTAGGACTTGGTCACTAGTAACTAAGTTTTTTCTGAGAAGTCCAATGACTTGGGAGAATGGTTGCTATGAATTCATTTTACAGTGCGATCATGCATAAATAAATTATGTAGCTTTTTGAAAAAAGCTAGAGTATATTTCATACCTTAAATATTTATTTACTAAGATATGTTTATTTGATTTTTTCAACTTATAAGGTTTTATTTTGCAATATACAAATTTAGATACTAATGGTGATTCCAAGAATATCTGGATATATGTTTGGCTGGTATTTTTAACAAGCCTTACATTCTGGATCTATCTTGCTTCTAATCATACTGATATTGGGTCCGATTTTAGACTTGTGGGCTCTGATGGACCTGCGAGATCTAATAATAGAGACGCCGTGAGGATTATTGTTAAATCTGGCGACACTCTTGCAAAAATATTATCCAGCCAGCATATATCCCACAGAGCAATCGATAATTTAGTTAAAAACCTAAAGAAGCAGGATATTAAACTGTCTTTACAGCCTGGTCAAACTGTATCGTTTTTATATAACGATCTTCTTTCAGATGACAATGAGCAAGTTGGACTGAACTCTAACTTGGAAAAAATCATAATCTCTGTAAATCCGGAAAGAAATATAGTCATCCATAATACAGAAGACGGATTAATTCCGCGCGCCATACTATCCGAACTTAAGAAAAAATATATTGTTCATGATATCAAGATTAAAGGTAGTATATCAGATTCTCTCAGGAAATTTAGTATTGGGACTTCAAATATCCAAAATATGATTAATGCCTATAGCAATCAAATTGACCTAAAAAGACAAATCAAAAGCGGTGATTCCATAAAAATTATGATGGAAAAATTTTATAACGAAAATGGAGAATTTGTTCAAAACGGCAAAATACTATATTCATCTTTGATAGCCTCAGGACGTAATTATGATATATATTTATATAAACAATCTTCATCTTCTAATTACCAATATTATTCCGATGCAGGAAAAAGTGTCAAGCTAAGCTTCTTAACCATACCAGTGAGCAAGGGTAGAATAACATCAAAATTCGGTATAAGAAAGCACCCAGTTTTGGGCTTTAAACAAATGCATAAAGGGGTTGATTTTGCGGCTCCAGTCGGCACTCCAATTAAAGCAGCAGCTGATGGTGTTGTAAAATACATGGGATATAACGGTTCATATGGGAACATGATTAAATTGTCACATAACTCATCTGCTATAACTGTTTATGCTCATGCGTCCAAATTCGCGCCAAAAATATCAGTAGGCTCACGTGTTATAAAAGGTCAGGTAATTGCTTATGTTGGAAGATCTGGCAGAGCTACTGGCGCACATTGTCACTATGAACTGATCGTTAATGGAAAGCACGTTAATCCAATTTCTAATCACGTTGCCCCAGGCCAAGAAATTAAGCGCGAAGAAATGGCGAAATTTGAGTACAACAAACGCAATATCCAAAAGCTGGTTAATACTCTGCAAGAGAATACTCCTCACGAATTAGCCATCTTGCTATAATTGCCTTTAATTCAAATCGAATGATTCGTGCTGCGTAAGATAAAAGTTCATATCATAAAAGAAGATAATCAATGGCGCGAGTTGCCGTCTATCAATAGAAAATTTGTCAAAAAAATCGTATCTTTAGTTTTAGAGAATGTTCTCCCTAGTGATGTTGACTCGGCTTTAGTCATTAAAACTCAAAAAGAAATACAAAATCAAATAAAAGACCAACTTGAGGGGCAAGAGCTTCTAGATAATGAGCCCGCGCCAAATGCAACGCTTTTGCTAAAAAATAAAGGCAGCACTAGTGTTAGTCTGCCAAATATCTTTGAGATAACAATTCTTTTAGCTTCAAATGAAAGGATGAAAGAGCTAAATAAGAAATTTCTAAATAAAGACAAACCAACGAATGTACTTGCATTTCCAGAGCAGGATTTAGACTATAAAAACCTAGGTCAAATTGAACTTCAGAACGAAATGACTCTGGGAGATGTTGCATTTGGGTTTGAAAAAATCAAAAAAGAGGCAAAAGTTTTTCAAACTACCTTCGAAAATCATTTTACTCATCTTTTAATTCATGCTACACTTCATTTGCTAGGCTATGATCACAAAAATGACCATGACCATAGTATAATGAGTAATATAGAAATATTCTTATTAGATCAACTCGGCATAGGTAAACCTCGAATATATGGCGAACAAACTAGATAACATTGCTGACCTTTCCTTAAAAAGCTTTGCACATGTTGTCCTATCTATCATAGATTTTTTTAGAAACATTTTTGATGTTAGACCAAAAAACAACCCTCCAAAACAGATGCAAGTGCTTGCGAATAAAAATGGCAAGATAAACACACAGAGCAAAGACTCATCCACAGTAGAAAACGAAATCTATAAAAATTTCATCAAATTTGGTAGCAAAATAGTTGCGGATGTGATGATCCCAAGGCATGATATATGCGGCATTAGCTCAAATGCAACGGAATCAGAGGTCAGTCTTATCGTTTCCGAGAATTGCCATACTAGGACACTGGTTTATCAAGATAGTATGGATCATATTATAGGATTTGTTCATATCAAGGATCTATATAGGTCAAGCACAAAAAACAAGGAATTTAACCTAAAAAAACTCACAAGAAAGCATATTACAGTTGCGCCTGCTATGAAGCTGATAGATTTACTTGCTGAAATGCAGAGAAGAAAAACACATATTGCAGTTGTGCTTGATGAATACGGCGGAACAGATGGAATAGCGACAATAGAAGATGTATTAAAGACCTTAGTTGGCAAAATCGATGATGAACACGATGCCGAAGATGAAACAATCGACAATATTAGACTATTGAGCCCAACATCTATTCTTTGCAATGCGAGGGTTGAAATAGAGCAAGTCGAAACCGCTCTATCAATAAAGCTAAAAAAAGCAGATGATTATTTCTCAACTATAGGGGGATTGGTACTTGCAAGGGCCGGGTACTTTCCGAAAGCAGGAACAAAAATCATGATAGAAGACAATATTTTCGCAGAAATTATCGATGCCAACTCAAGATCGATCAAGAGATTAAAATTAGTAATAGGCTAAATCCCGGCCATTTCATCTCATTTCACCAATACCACCTAAACTCTAGAGCAGACTCTTCCAAACCTCTACTCCTAGAGGCGATTGCTTCTTCCGCGCAAATATAGTCTTTTAGGTTGGATTAGATACTAGGCGCGAGGAGAGAAGCCTATGAGTATTAGGTGAGCGACGAATCAACAACGTAGCTAATTCAACATAAAAGACTATAGTATAGCAATATCCTCAAGGGCAGCTTATACCAAATCCCATTTTTAAGTACTACTTTGTTGCTCGTCGCTCACCTAGCATGTAGTAGGCTTCACTCCTCGCTCCTAGTATTATTTAATCTGGGATTTGGTATTATAAGTTATGCCGAGAGGTCTTTTATTTTTGCGCAGTAGAAAGTAT
>JANRKH010000009.1:0-13410 GCA_033763595.1 Rickettsiaceae bacterium | reverse complement strand
CATGACAAATAAAAGTTTACAAACTATGTCATACTAGACCTCGGAGAGAACCATGGAAAAGATCGCTAAAATGGCAATGAATATAGAAAATAGCAAAAAATGAAAATAAGGAGTTTGCATGAAAAATTCTTATTGACAGGAACGCAATTAGAGAACGCAATTAGAGAACGCAATTAGAGAACAGGCACGCAATTAGAGAACAGGCACGCAATTAGAGAACGCAATTAGAGAACGCAATTAGAGAACGCAATTAGAGAACCAAATCCCATTTAAGTAGTTGCTTCTAGCTCCTCGCTAAAGGCTTACACGAGAGTAGGCTTCGTGACTTGCTCCTAGTATTATTTAATTCTAGAGATTTGGTATATAGTCTTTTATGTTGAATTAGCTACGTTGTTGACTCGTCGCTCACCTAATACTCATAGGCTTCTCTCCTCGCGCCTAGTATCTAATCCAACCTAAAAGACTATAAATATGTGAGTACGACTGTCCGGTTTCAATTCTTATTGATTATTTAATTTGATCATTTCAAATGGGACTTGATATACTTTAAAGAGTAAAACTCACGTTATTGTAAACCATCTGGACGTCGTCACTTTCTTCTATTGCTTCGATAAGTTTTTGGAGTTTTTCTATTTTGTCTTGATCATTGATCTCTATGGTACTTTTGGGCTTCCAGCCTATCACTGCCTCTTCTGGAGAGCCTAGCTTTGCTCTCAAATTGTCCAGAACCTGAGCAAACTCTTCTTTTTCAGTATAAAATATATGATATTCATCATCAGATTCTATGTCTATAGCACCTGCTTCAGTGGCCGTTTCAAAAGCTTCCTCTGATTTTAGTTTTTGGACTTGGTAGCATATTATGCCGACATGATCAAACATAAAACAAACACTACCTGTTTCCCCAAGATTACCTCCAAACTTGGCAAAACTAGACCTTACATCCGAGGCTGTTCTATTTTTGTTATCAGTAAGTGCTTCAACAATAAGGGCAATGCCTCCAGGCGCATACCCCTCGTACCTGATTTCATTATAATCTTCAGTTGCTTCATTGTTGGTCGCACTTGCAATGGCTCTATCTATTCTTTCCTTCGGAAGATTCATGGATTTTGCATCTAGTATAATATTTCTGAGCCTCGGGTTAAATTCAGGATCTGGATTGCCCGATCTTGCCGCTGTAATTATTTCTCTAACAAGACGAGTGAAGAGCTTTGCTCTTTTTTTATCTTGTGCACCTTTTCTATGCTGAATATTTTTAAACTTCGAATGTCCTGCCATGATAAGATAAGAATTTAATGGAATTATTTATTATATTACTCATTGAATATTCTCCCAAGTTGAGCTTAAAACTATGAGAGCCACAAAAGACCAAGAGCAGTTGCTACTAGCTTATAATGAACCAAGTTCTTTAAGTTTGACCTAAGAGAGTCTTTTTTTCACTTGTAAATGATCGGGTCTTTACTGTGAAGCTATTTCGCAAAAATACTTTCAAAAGTTTGCGCATTATAATTACATACTCAGAGCTCTTGAGTATTTTGTAAAAAAATAACCCTTTATGTATTTTTTATAGGTTTTTTATATCCTCAATAGAGAGGCCAGTTAATTCTGCTATATCTTCTAAGCTGTGGCCTTTTTTGAGCATGTTCGTTGCTATTTTAGTGATACCTATTGCTTCTCCTTCTACGAGACCCTCCTCTCTGCCTTTTGTTTCTGCTGATACTAGGTAATCTCTGTTTTTTAGGGATTCCATCATATATTCATCATAGACTCTTCTCTCGTTTGTATTCATGGAAAGTATACTGAGTCTTTCTGCTACTTTTTTCATGTAAGGGGAAGTGAAATCTTCTTTTACACTTGAGTTTTTCATCACATATAGCCATTCATCTATCTCTCTTCTTATTATTCCATCAAATGATGGAATTGAGATTATGAAATATTCTGGGAATATATTATGAAGATCATAGATATGCATCTTTCTATCTATTAGATGCATATCTATTGGATCATTGTTATTTACTTCATGAAATACTACTTGTCCATGATTTAATGCTCCTTTTATTCCTTGGTGCTTTAGTGAATCTAACTCGAAATATAGTAAGTTAATATGGAATATTTTTTTGATCTTGGAGTAATCTTGAGATGTAGATAAGCTATCTACAATTAATCTTGAAGTATTAAATAGGGCTTTGTTTAGAAATAGATCTGTATAAGTTCTATCTATCTCTACGATGAAGTTATTACCTTCTTCATCACATACAATAAGATCTGCTATGCTTCTTTTTAAGTATTTTGATTCTTTGTTACTCTCAGAATCAAGTAATGCTTTTATTTTAACTGGCTTATATCCCTTACATGATATTATAGCTGAGATGAATCCTTCTACTATATCATAGTCTTCTTTATCTTTAAGTAAGTATTTGATCGCATAATCAAAGCTTATTAGGTCATTCATTATTGAAATTATATCTCCTATATCTCTACTTGCTGTTATACCAAATCCCATTTTTAAGTAATTGCTTCTAGCTCGTCGCTAAAGGCTTACACGAGAGTAGGCTTCGTGACTTGCTCCTAGTATTATTTAATTCTAGAGATTTGGTATTATATGCTTCTGACTATAACATAAAAAGGTAGGTATGGCAACTATGTAGCTGGCTCTATCAGGGCAAAAAACATAAATTATTAACTGGTTAATAATGATGCTAGGTAATCGAGAGCATAGTTACCACTCCTCATAAATTTTATGACACTGATCTTTTTTCTGCTGTTGATGAATGTTTTCTAGCAAGATCAATTGCTTTACTTCAATTTTCATATGATTTAGCACGTTTAAGAAGCCTGTTGATCAAAGAAATATTTACAGGCTTGACATATTTTTTTGCATTTATATATTCGAAATTTCACTTTTTTAGTGAATAATAAATACATGTGTACAAAACTATTTATGAAACAAGAAATTATTTTTTTTCAAGAAGGTAAAATTGATAATATAAGGAATAATTTGATAGATTTTGTATCTCAGGAGGAAGGTAATCCTGGAACTCAAAGCGACACTTGCGCTATAAAAAAAACTGATAATTTGAATTTAAAAGAAACATTCTACGCATTTTACATGAGAACAAAAGATAACTTCTTATATATAGGCGGATCAGCTTTTATAGTGATTTTTGGGTTAGACATTATAAAACGTCAGTATGATCCAGCTCATGAAACACATAAATTGATTGATGATATTTTAGTTTTTACGCCAATTCCCGCACTAACTTTCTCGTTTGTATGTTTTAACTGGAACAATCTTCTAAACCTTTTAGGAGTGTTATATTGCTCTTTATTTTGCTATTCTTTAGAAGAGAAAACTCCTGAAAAACCCAAATCTATCCAAAATGATTATACCGCAGCCCAATATGAATTGGAGACTAGCGATGCGACTTTAATTTCAAAAGATTTTTACGGACTCACTTATGCTGAAGTGTAAAAATATTTCTAACAAAGAAAAGAGACTTCTATACGAACTCTTATTCAAACTCCCCTATTAAATATATAATATGATAGAATTTGTATTATTTTTGGGTTCGTTGTTTTCATGTGCGGTTTCTATTTTAGAAAGAGTGTCTCTTTGTTATTCTGAGATAATTTTTTTTACGCTATGTTCTCTTGCGACTTCGCAAACCGTACTTATGGTTCCAAATTACATTCTTTCTGAAAAATCCTTTCCTAAGGAAGCTGCGCTCAAAATTCTTAAGAATCCATGGATTGCCCTTGCTGTAGTATTTTCATTTTATAACAGAGATTCACTGCACGAACTAAACAGAACTCTGGTAAAACTAAACTCAGAAGAGACTTTAAATCTTTTCAAAAGAGATATAATATCAAGGGAAAAAACCATTGATAGTATGTTTTCTATAGTAGATAAATTCGTTGGTTCTGATGCTAGCCCAAAACATAATAGTTTTGGAGAGATTGGTAGCAAAACAGTTGACGCATATACAGCAAATATAGCAACGACAGGCCTTACACAGTCGAATACAAATCTACTAGGCTTGGAGGTGAGTCAGAGTGACGTAAATTTAGCTGCTAATAATCTTTAATAAATATTAAATTTTTAATAATATAATTTTATCAATTGACAATGCATATTTTTATTGGTACAATGCGGTTACAATATAATTGGTACAAATAATGTCTAAAGATACAAACACACAAATTCAACAATCCTCAACTGGCTTTCTCAAATATTCAACTCTTGCAATATTGGCAGATTATGGGCTAAGAACAGCAAATAGTTTTTTTAGATTTCTTCCGGCACAGTACAATTATGTAAGTGATATTATAAAGACCACGTGGGTTCTTGCAGTAGCAAAAACATTAATTGACCTTGAGTATCACAACCAGCAAGAAGCTGATCTGACCCCTGGATTCTTAAGTAAAGTAATAAAGTCTATAGCTCTATTCGAATATGTAAAATCGCAAGAAGTTGATTTGGATAATCACATCTTAGGTGATGTTCAGCAAGATTTCAGTCAAGAAGCTTAGTTAAAATTAGGATAATACATAATTTTGTTAGATTTTGTCACTTCCAAGTAAATTGTAAAGAGTTTACGTAACATCAAACGACTATCCCTCTATATAAACTCTGCTAACTGTCTGTGGCAGAGTTTTTCATGAGAATTCTTTCAAAAGTCTTTTCAGCTAAGAAATACATTCAAGCCCTCAGTTCCCTGTGATCCTATTACGTATTTGCTATACGAGAGTTTCGAGGGCATGCTATTATAGTAGCAAAATTGTTAACAAAATTGCTCAAGTTTAAGATCCATTTGCACCTCGCTCCTTATAATAATAAGACCAAGAATTAAATATGAGCCATTAGCATTAAGCTAAGCCTACTATATTTTATAGTAAGTTCTAATGACGAGTCATATCGAGTGAGGCTCGACCTATAAAAAACAGAACAAAAAACATTACATTACAAATTATCCAAACAATTGACTCAAGGATTTAAACTGGGTATGAGTAATAAATCGTGTATGTAATAATATTGATATATAAAAGTACAAATATCTATACAAAACCAGCATTAAAAATCAAAAGCACTACTAAATTATTTTGAAGTGATTAATAAATTCTCTAAGAAAATTAACATGACACAAAAAGAAAAATCATCTAGCTTCTTTGAAGAGCTTAGAAATCAAATATGTGGTCTTTATGAAGATGTAGAGAAAGAATATTGCACTATAGCAAATATCGAAGAAGCGACCCCGGGCAAATTTGAAAGAAAAAAATGGCACAGAGAGGGCGGAGGAGGCGGTGAAATATCAATTATGCGCGGCTCAGTCTTTGAGAAAGTTGGAGTTAATATATCTACCGTATATGGTGAATTTTCCGAAGAATTTGCAAAGCAGATTCCTGGCGCAGAAGATAACCCATCTTTTTTTGCGACTGGCATTTCATTAGTAGCTCATATGAAATCGCCACTTGTACCTGCAGTTCATTTTAATTCAAGATATATAGAAACATCAAAAAATTGGTTTGGAGGAGGGGGTGATTTAACCCCTATGTACGAAGATATAGAAGAAACAGAGTATTTTCATTCATCTTTCAAAGAAGCTTGCGATAAGCATGATAAGGCTTATTACACAAAGTTTAAGCAACAGTGCGATGAGTATTTTTTTCTAAAACATAGGAACGAACCCAGGGGAGTCGGTGGAATTTTTTTTGATTACCATAATACTGGCTCTTTTGAGAATGATTTTGCATTTGTAAGAGATGTAGGGCTTGCATTTAAGGAAACATATGCAAATATAGTTAGAAAAAAAATGAACCTACCATGGACTTTAGAGCAAAGAGAGTTTCAATTAAGAAAACGCGGTAGATATGTTGAATTCAATTTACTATATGATCGTGGAACAACTTTTGGCCTTAAAACTGGAGGTAATGTTGAGGCAATTTTGATGTCTTTGCCACCAGAGGTGAAATGGTAGTAGATGTATTTCTTTTGCGTATACAGCTCTCGCGGATAAGTAATACCAATCTAAAAAATAATCCATCAAATGAATTTTAGGTCCAACGATAGAAGTAAGTGAGTATTAATAATTTGCGCGTACTTATACCAAATCCCATTTTTAAGTACTTGCTTCTAGCTCGTCACTCACCTAACACGAGAGTAGGCTTCGTGACTTGCTCCTAGTATTATTTAATTCTAGAGATTTGGTATTATAGAGCTCTTAGACCTCTAAAATTTATTTGGATAATTTCAGAATGAGAATTCGTATTTTCTTTGCTTGCATTATATTTCCTCTTAGCTTTTCTTCTGTAGCTTTTAGTAAAGATAGATACATAAGAAAGATTGGCGATATACTGCAATTCACTAACCCTATGTTTGGGACTGCAATCGCCTCTCAAAATAAAGGAACTGGGCATTTTTTGTATATTTACTCTGAAGGGCTTGGCATCACATACGCATCAAAACTCACGGGAAAAATATATAAACCCAAAACAGGTAAAAGACCTTATAAAAAAAATAAAAAACCTAGGTACGATGGCTTGCCATCTGGACATACTTATTCTGCATGGGCAAGCGCTTCTTATGTGAGAAATTTTAGCAATGAATATAATCAATCAGCACCACTATATCTTGCAGCAATTTTTACAGCTTATAGTAGAGTAGAATCAAGAGAACATACTATAAGTCAGGTGGTTGCAGCTGCTCTACTTGCCGAAATTGTTAATTCCATTAATAGCAAGCTGGAGTGGAACAAAGAATATCGATATATCTCTATAACGCCTTTAGAAAAAACCCTAGGAATAAATATTGAGATACGTCTTTGATCTGATGTATAAAGAATCTAGCGCATTATATCAAATCCCATTTTTAAGTACTTATCGTATAGCTCGTCGCTAAAGGCTTACACGAGAGTAGGCTTTGTGACTTGCTCCTAGTATTATTTAATTCTAGAGATTTGGTATTAAAGGATTATAGTTAGTAATTAATCAGAAGATCCACCGCTTCTCCATGGTGCATCTTTAATTTTGCATTTGAATCCGGCGCAACTTCCGACTGAATTTATATCTAGTAGCTCTGTTCTAACAAGACCTATTGCAATTGTGCCAGCATCTCGCTTGTTCCAGTTCGATGTAATGACTCCGATTTCTTGATCATTTTGCGTTATTATTTTCCCAGCAAGATTTTCATCTATATAATTATCAAATTCAATGCTAAAAAGAGACTTTCTTACCTGGCCCTGATATTTCGTTCTAGAAATCACCTCTTGGCCCGTATAGCAACCCTTTGTGTAGGATATAGCCTCTAGCTCGTCAGATCCATATTCAGGCGGGAGGGACTTGTTTTGAACTAAATCTACAAATCCATCTGGAATGCAAAATTGATACTTGTCTTCAAAATATGAATAATTCTGAGTTTCTAGCGCTCCAGGTAAAATAAGCCTGTAGCCAAGACCTGCAAATCTTGGGTCTTTATATATTTTCGAAAAATTATAATTATTACTAAGTTGATCAGTTTCTTTGCCGGAAGAAAGTTGTGAACGAGGTTCATCATAATTTATTTTACGATTATAATGATTTGATTTAATATAATATAGGCTTAATTCCTCAATAATGCAGAATTCTACGGCAGAATTTAATTTGTAAAAATTAAGATGATCAAGCATATTAGAAGCATTATTTGCATCAACTTCAAGCAAATACTCACTGTTCGACATTGTTATAAATGCGTCATATAGGAATCTACCTTGCGGTGTTAGCATGAGAGTGTAAATCACCTCTTTTTTGTTATTAGCAAGTAGCTTTATGTCATTTGTTATAATAGACTCGAGGAATCTTGTAGCATCGGCGCCACTAGCTTTTATTATTTTTCTATTTAGTAGTTGCATTTAGAAATTTATAGATCTTTTATCAGTTGCAAGAGCAGCTTCCTTTAGGGCCTCGTTTAATGTTGGGTGTGCATGGCAGGTTCTAGCTATATCCTCAGCAGCGGCCTTAAATTCCATAGCTACTGCAATTTCTGCTATTAAAGTGCCAGCTTCATGTCCTATTATATGCGCGCCAAGTATTTCGTCGGTTTTTTTATCAGCTAAAATCTTTACAAATCCTTCAGTATGAAGAGCAGCTTTTGCCCTACTATTTGCAAGAAATGGTATTTTGCCAGTTTTATATTCTATATTTTTTGCTTTAAGTTCATCCTCAGTTGCACCAACAGAGGCAACTTCCGGCGAAGTATAGATCACGCTTGGTATAATATTGTAATTTACATGACCTGCCTGGCCTGCCATATTTTCAACAGCTGCGATAGCTTCTTCTTCTGCTTTGTGCGCGAGCATTGGCCCGTCAATTACATCACCAACTGCATAAATATTTGTGATAATTGTTTGGAATTTCTTATTTACAGGTATTTTGCCTTTACTATCAGTTGCTATTCCAACCTTTTCAAGTGCAAGCCCCTCAGTGCAAGGCTTTCTACCGACTGAGACTAATATTTTTTCCGCTTTTAATTCTTGGTTTAATCCATCTTTTGACTCAATCATTAAATTTACAAAACCATCTTTTTCTTGTGCGGATTTGACTTTTGTATTTAGCAGAAAGCCAATTCCTTGTTTTTCAAGTATTTTATGTAGCGCAGCGCCGACATCAGAGTCAAGCGCAGGAACTATTCTATCTAGATACTCAACTACTGTAACCTTTGTGCCTAGTCTTCTCCAGACTGATCCGAGTTCAAGGCCAATATACCCACCTCCGATCACAATCAGATCTTTTGGCACATTTTGAATCTCAAGAGCTTCCTTGGAGGAGATTATATTTTTGCCATTTACTTCAACTCCTGGAATACTTGTTACAGAAGATCCGGTTGCTATCAAAATTTTAGATCCATAAATTTTTGTGCTAAGCTCGTCTATAATTATCTCTTCAGGACCGCCAAATTTTGCAGTTCCACTGAATTTGGTGATTTTGTTCTTTGTGAACAAACCATCAATACCTTTGCATAATTCAGACACAACTTGGTCTTTTTTTGCTAGCATTTTTGCAAGATCAAGTTTTGGAGTCACATTGATGCCAATATCAGAGAATTTGGTTGTAGATTCCTCGAATTTTTCAGAGTAATTTAATAATGCTTTTGATGGTATACACCCCTCGTTTAAGCAGGTGCCGCCAAGTGTTTGGCGCTTTTCAACAAGTGCCACTTTCATGCCAAGCTGCGAAGCTCTTATTGCTCCTGTATAGCCTGCGGGCCCTCCGCCTATAATTATTAAATCAAACTTATCCATAAACTTACTTTTTGTGTCTATTATATAATGGCCATATTTTGAGGAATTGAGTTATACTAAATCCTTTTTTACCTATTTTTTTAAATTTGGCGTTATAAAAAATATATTTATAGAATTATCATAATTTAATTTGACTTGCAAATAACTTAGTTGTTCTTGAGGCGCAAAAGGCCAGAATTTCCAGAAATTCATTATAAATATCACATTCTTTTAACAAATTACTATAAAAAACTTTACTAATTTGCTCACCTTGTGTAAATAATGAATTTTCTCCAAGTTTTCTTATATAACCCAAGTACCATAATATATTTCTATTTTTGATGATAAAATCTTCTTTAAAGGAGATGATGTTTTTAAAGCCAGATAAACTAAGTATTTGATTTATATCCTCAAGTCGTATCATTGGCAAAATTCTATTAGCAAATTTATTATCCGACTTTTCTTCGAGTTGCCAGAGTTTATTTCTTGTATTTAAAAGAGTGCGCCCTCCCGGCAAAACGCCTATAAATATACCATCATTTTTTAACTGAAAATCTATCGTTTGCATAAATAACTTAATATCAGATATCATGTGCATATCCATAAAACTTATGATAATGTCAAATTTTTGACTAGATATATTTTCTCCGTAAAATGTATGCGTAATGCTTCTGTTCATTCCAAATATATCCTGGTTTAGTACACTCAGTCTGTTTCCATATATTAGAATGCTCATATCATCCTCTAATTTTATCTCACTTAAAAGATCTTTTAGTATCGTTCTACAAATATTATATGCTTTTTTTACGATTATTTTCGAATTTTCATTTGAAATAATGCGTCTTTTTTTTATCAATTCTCTATAATACATTACTTGGTGATATTACTACTATTGTTTAAATATCTTTATAGATTGTTGATTTAAAAATGCAAAAATATCTTGAAAAACCTAGTTTATTGTATATAAGTTAGTAACCAAAATGAGTAATAACAAGTTTTACGCTTAGTCTCGAATTTAAGATTTATATGTAATCAAAATCATTAGAATTCGTAACTAGAATAGTTTTGCGCTTTTAATAAATAAAGGGAATTTATTGAAAGGCCCCTTCGTCTAGCGGTTAGGACACCACCCTTTCACGGTGTAAACACGGGTTCGAGTCCCGTAGGGGTCACCATTTTTATTGCTAATCCTCATCTGATCTCGTTTAGTCTTATCTAGATCCAGATTCATAATTTCACTAGATTGATAATTTCACTTTTGTCTCATATTGTGTCTCATATATGTATGGACTTCTGTAATTAGAAATATTAGGCCAATATTTCCGCGGCAAAGTGTTTTTTGCCAATCTGGCACAAGTCCCATTTATCTTTCTTATATCTTTCTTTCTTAAATCTATAATTTGACAATATAAAATTTCTAGATAGGATGTAGATTTTTGGTCTTAAGGTTAGGTGCTAAGTTTATAATAAAAACATGATAAAAGTTAAATTTCCAAGCGGAGAAGTAAGAGAATATCCTATAAATTCATCTGGATTTGATATAGCTTTATCTATCTCAAATTCGCTTGCTAAAGATGCATTATTCGTGAAAGTCAATGATAAAGACTACGATCTTACAAGGTCAATAAGTCATGATTGCGCTATTAGGATTATTACAAAAAAGGATCCAGAGGCAATTGAGTTCATAAGGCATGATACTGCGCATATTCTAGCCGAAGCGATAAAAGAGTTATATCCAGAAGCCCAAATTACTATTGGTCCTGCAATCGAAAATGGCTTTTACTATGATATTTCTTATCATAAGCCTATTTCTAGCGATGATCTCTCTATTATCGAAGCGAAAATGCGGCAAATTATCGCAAAAAATGAACCATTTACTAGAGAGGTATGGGATAAGGTAAAGGCAATAGATTTTTTTAAATCAATAGGCGAATTCTATAAAGCTGAAATAATTTCAAGCCTTCCTGAAGGTGAGGAAGTATCGATTTATAGGCAAGGGAAATTTATTGATTTATGCAGGGGCCCGCATGCGCCTTCAACAGGATATCTAAAACACTTTAAACTGATGAAAGTTGCAGGTGCATACTGGAGAGGTGACAGTAAAAATGAGATGTTACAGAGAATTTATGGTACGGCATTTCCAACTGAAGATGGATTAAGAAAATATTTGTTAATGCTTGAGGAAGCAGAAAAAAGAGACCATAGAAAACTAGGAAAAGAGCTTGGTTTGTTCCATTTTCAAGAAGAAGCTCAAGGGATGGTTTTTTGGCATCATAAAGGTTGGATAATATATAGAATACTGGAGTCCTTTATAAGAAAAAACCTTGATGAAGCTGGGTATAAAGAAGTGAGAACTCCTCAAGTCCTAGACTCAAAGCTTTGGAAAGCTTCTGGTCACTGGGATCTTTACCGTGAAAATATGTTTACTTCTGAAGTTGACGATAAAGTAATGGCCTTAAAGCCTATGAATTGCCCTTGTCATGTGCAAATATTCAAACAAGGGGTAAAAAGTTATCGTGATCTTCCACTTAGAATGTCAGAATTTGGAAGTTGCCATAGATACGAAGCTTCAGGGGCTCTGCACGGACTTTTGCGAGTTAGGAATTTTGTCCAAGATGATGCTCATATTTTTTGTATGCCTGAGCAAATTAACGATGAAACAGTAAAATTTTGCAAATTACTTACGCAAATATATGAAAAGCTTGGATTTTCTGATATCAAGATAAAATTTTCAGATCGTCCTAACATACGCGCAGGTTCTGATGAAGTATGGGATAGAGCCGAAACCTCACTAAAAGATGCGGTAAATTCAGCTGGTCTTGAGTATGAATTAAACAAAGGAGAGGGAGCATTTTATGGCCCGAAACTTGAATTTACTCTTACTGATGCAATCGGAAGAGAATGGCAGTGTGGCACTTTACAAGTAGATTTTGTGCTGCCGGAGAGGCTTGAAGCTACATATATTGATTCAAGTGGCCAAAAGCAAAGACCGGTTATGTTACATAGGGCTATAATAGGAGCTTTTGAGAGATTTCTTGGGATTTACATAGAGCAGTGTGCTGGTAAATTTCCTTTATGGATTGCTCCTATTCAAGTTGGAATCGCAACCGTTACAACAGATGTGGTATCCTTTGCAGAAAAAATACAAAATTTACTTAAAAGCTCAAATATACGAACAGAACTTGACATTTCTAATGAAAAGATTAATTATAAAATCAGAGAAATGTCGCAGCAGAAGTATCCTTATATTGTTATTATAGGGCAAAAGGAGCTTGAAACTGGTATTTTGTCAGTGAGATCACTTCTTACTAACGAAACAACCAAGATGAGCTGCGACGATCTTATTAATATAATCAATAAAGAAACAAGCGATTTTATCTAGGCTCTACTCACAAGTGCTGCTGCGGTATATGGTGGTGTTTAATGCGTAAGAAATAGGTTTGCGCTACTAAAAAGCAATAAAAAAAATAGGAGGATATTATATCAAAATTCAATTTTCCGAAGGCTAATAGAGAAATTAGGTCTTCACAAGTCAGGCTAGTAGATTCAGATGGCAAAATGATAGGTGTTGTAAAATTAGAAGATGCAGTTAAGGCTGCATTAAAGGATGGGCTAGACCTAGTAGAAATTGCCCCGGAATCAAATCCGCCGGTCTGTAAAATTATGGACTTCGGGAAGTATAAATATGAATCAAAGAAAAAAATTCAGGAATCAAGGAAGAAACAAAAATCTTTCAGCCTAAAAGAGGTCAAATTCAGGCCAAATATTGGTACAGGTGATTTCGAAGTTAAAGTCAAAAATATAGTGAAGTTCTTACATGATGGAGATAAGGTTAAAATATCCTTAATTTTCAAAGGTAGGGAAATAGTTCACAATGAAATTGCTGGAAAATTATTTGCAAAAATTATTGAGTCAGTAGGTGAGGCGGCAAAACTAGAACAAGAGCCAAAGCTTGAAGGTAAGCAGATGATGATGATCATGGGTCCGAATAAAGTTCTTGCTGCGAAGGCATAATACCAAATCTCATTTTTAAATACTTATCGTATAGCTCGTCGCTCACCTAATACCAAATCCCAGATTAAATAATACTAGGAGCGAGGAGCGAAGCCTACTACATGCTAGGTGAGCGACGAGCGACGAAGTAGTACTTAAAAATGGGATT
>JANRKH010000008.1:0-21512 GCA_033763595.1 Rickettsiaceae bacterium | reverse complement strand
CTGTCATTCCCGCGGAGGCGGGAATCTAGAAGGATAATATTCCCTGGATCCCCGTTTTCACGGGGATGACAACTGAACTTGTAACTGTCATTCCCGCGGAGGCGGGAATCTAGTCAAAATAATTCCTGGATCCCCGTTTTCACGGGGATGACAAGTTTACTAGATCCCATCCTTCGAGGGGATGACACTGTGATCGTAACTGTCATTCCCGTCTCCTCTTTTGTCATTCCCGCGGAGGCGGGAATCTAGTCAAAATAATTCCTGGATCCCCGTTTTCACGGGGATGACAAGTTTACTAGATCCCCTCCTTCGAGGGGATGACACTGTGATCGTAACTGTCATTCCCGTCTCCTCTTTTGTCATTCCCGCGGAGGCGGGAATCTAGAAGGATAATATTCCCTGGATCCCCGTTTTCACGGGGATGACAACTGAACTTGTAACTGTCATTCCCGCGGAGGCGGGAATCCAGTGGCATAATTTTAGTAGATTTATAACATATTTCACTCCATCTTCAAGATGGAAAATTTTTATTTTGTGTTAAGAGCCCGCAAAAGCTTCTGCCTTTCGTTATCTTTGTATTTTTTGACGTTTTTATTATGATCCGAAAGATTTGTAGCGAACTCGTGACCACCTAGCCCATTTACAACAAAATATAAATATTTAGTTTTAGCAGGATAAATAGCTGCATTTATTGCATCAAATCCAGGGCAAGATATGGGTCCAGGTGGTAGACCCCTGTATTTATATGTATTATACGGAGAATCAATCAGAAGATCTTTTCTATGTAGTAGTTTTGGCGGTGGGTTTTTTCCATGGTCTGTAAGAGCGTAAATCGCGGTAGGATCAGATTGTAGCGCCATTCCTACTTTAAGTCTATTGTAAAAAACAGAAGCAATTATAGGCATTTCAGCTGGATCAGATGATTCTTGTTGAATCATAGATGCTATAGTTAGAAGTTTGTTCTTATTATCAATTAACTCTGGAATATTTTTGTCTTTTAGGGCGGTATCTAAAATACTATCCATTGTCTTTTGCATCTTTTTGATTATATTTACCCTATTTTCACCATATTTATGGTAATATGTATCTGGGAAAATAGCCCCCTCAGGCGGCGTTTGTTCTACAGCGCCTGATAAAGATTCATCATTATTAATAAGCTGAATGATTTTAGTGACAGTGAATCCCTCTGGTATTGTGATTTTTCTAATTTTGGTTTCACCCTTTGCAAGTATTGAAATAATATCTCGTAAATTTTTACCTGGCAAAAACTCATACTCACCTGCCTGTAAAAAAATTCCATTTAATTTTACATATAATAAAAAAACAAACTGATTTTTTATTATGCCTTTGCTTTTGAGTAGGCTTGAAATTGTGTATGATGAGATACCCTTTTTGATTAGAATTATTTCTGGCTTTGTAATATTATTTGGGGCTGTAATCTCGTATTCTACTAATTTTTGTGCAAAAATTACAGCAGAGCATAACAAAATGATGGATAAAAATATATACTTACTATTGTGTATGATTTGTTTCCTAATTTTTTCATGGACATACATACCCATGTCTTTTGCCTTGTCTTTGATGAAACAAAAATTACAGCTAAAAAACCATTGCTTTTTTTGGATTATAGGAGCTATTATAGATTTCTTTGAGGAGGAGCTTATTTCGAGGGGTAATTTAGACTCTTTTTTGCTTAGCATATTCTTGCTGACGTAAGAATATGACCCCGTATTGTGATTACTCGAATCTCTTACAACTGCGTTTTCTTTAGCTCTTTTACGAGTTATTTTTGTACGAGTCCTAGTTTTCATAGGTAAACTCTATATTTTTTTCAGTACAAGAGATGCATTTGTGCCTCCGAATCCAAATGAATTTGTTATAGCATATTCAAATTTGTGCGACTTAGGCTCTTTTGGCACAAGATCTATTACCGCTTCCTTGCACGGGTTGTTGAGATTTAATGTGGCAGGAACAACACCTTCCTTGAGGCTGAGTGCTGTGAATATAGCTTCAAGGCTTCCAGCTGCGCCAAGCAAGTGGCCTGTAGATGATTTGGTAGACGACATTTTGAGTTTTGTACTCGGGCCAAATAACCCTTGAACGCCAATGAGCTCAGATAAATCTCCTATTTTAGTCGATGTTCCATGTGCATTAATATACCCGATCTGATCTTCACTTATTTGCGCATCTTGCATCGCTCTCTTCATTGCTTCAACCCCTCCTCTGCCTTCAGGATGCGTAGAAGTTATATGATACGCATCGCCTGCAAGTCCGTATCCGAGTACTTCAGCATAAATCTTCGCGCCTCTTTTTTTTGCATGTTCATATTCTTCAAGAACAACAACAGCTGCGCCTTCGCTCATGACAAAACCATCTCTTTCCTCGTCCCAAGGTCTCGATGCTTCGGTTGGTCTGCCATTAAAAGATGTAGATAAAGCCCTTGAGGCAGAAAAACCAGCAAGACCAACAGGAGTAATTGGTGCTTCTGAAGCTCCAGCGACCATCACATCTGCATCACCGTATTTTATAAATCTTGTAGCGTCTCCAATAGCATGGGCGCCAGTTGCGCATGCTGTCACAACAGCATGATTTGGCCCTTTAAAATTATATTTAATGCTTATATGTCCAGAAAGCAAATTAATTAAACAAGACGGAATAAAAAAAGGCCCTACCCTTCCTCCTGCATTTAACTTTATTGCGTTATTTTCTATTTCTTCTAACCCGCCTATGCCAGAACCAAGAATAACACCTGTTCTTTTTTCTTCTGATTCAGAGGTTGGTATATATCCTGAGTCTTCTATTGCTTCTTTAGCGGCAACTATACCATACTGGATAAAGCTAGAAATTCTTCTTGCCTCTACGGGATCCATGTAATCTTCAGGATTAAATATCCTCGATCCTTGATTTAACTGCCCAGCAATTTGCGTGCTAAATTTTTCAACATCAAATTTAGTAATTCTGCCGATGCCTGATTTCTTTGCAAGAAGATTATCCCATGTGTCTTGCGCGTTAAATCCAAGAGGCGTAAGAAGCCCAATGCCTGTTATAACTACTCTTCTGTAAGTCATTGAAATTTTTTATTTTTGTCTATAACATATATTACCGTGTTTGTATATACAAAATTCCATATGCAACGTTGTCATCCCCTCGAAGGAGGGGATCCAGGAAACATAAGTCTTCTAGATTCCCGCCTGCGCGGGAATGACAGAGAAGTGAAGAGGGAACGACAAAAAAAGGAAGCTGAGATCCAGTAGATGTGTCATCCCCTTGGCAACGATTTCTCGTCCGAAGTACACGGTAAAATTAAGGTAAACTTACTACCAGACTTACCATCGCTTTCTGCAAAAATTTCACCTAAATGAACTTCGGTAATTTTTTTACAGACTGCAAGGCCCATTCCCCTGCCCCCAGCGCCAGTTTTTGTCCTAGATCCAACTATAAATGGGCTAAAGATCTCCTCTAATTCGTCCTTTGGAATACCTATACCATTGTCTGACACTGTTAGATTTGCAAATATTTTTTTGCCTTTTGCCGTTTTAAATAAAGTAATTATAATTTGCTTATCTGCTCCTCCATACTGCATAGCGTTAATGATAATATTATCTATACACTGGGTAATGTAATATTCATCCGCCTCTATATATAGATTTTTTTCTAGGTCAATAGACATATCTAGTTCACTAGAGCTATTTACTAGTCTTTTGCATTCTTCTATCCTAGATTCCACAAGCTCAGTTAAATTCATCCTAGTAATTTTTAAGTCTAAATCATTACTTGTAAGCTTAGAAAAGTCCAGAATATTTTGCACAAATGACATAAGTCTAACAGTACTCTCAGCAATAGCTTTCGTATATTCTCTCCTTTCTACGTCTGATAACTCATCCCAATATGAATTAAGCGAGCTTGCTATGTTAATTCCCGCAAGGGGAGTTGTAATCTCATGAGCTAAATTTCTGAGAAAATCATATTTTATGCTTAGCGCCTTCACCATTTCTTGCTCGCGATCCTCAATTTGATGAATAAGATGCTTGTTTCTAAATGACAAATTTTCGATTTGCAACTGCTGAGGCCTTGCAAATGCAATCAATACACTCGTAAAAAGAAGTAACATGTAAATTATCTGAAACTGCAAATCAATATTCTCGGCTCCAAAAATCACTGAATGTTCTATAAAATACGAATAATAATAGTAACTTGCAATAACCCCTGAGACTATAGAAAAGAACGCAAAGCTCCAGCTAACAAGCGTAGCAACTATTATCAAATTAATCATAAATATCATAAGTTGCAATTGTCCGAAATTACTTTCAAACACAAGTAAAAATCCGGAAAATACTAAGATGAAAGGTACTCCAATTATCCAAGCAATCGAAATAAATGTCTGATTTTTTAATATTTTTGGCCACGCAGGATAAGTCAAAAACATACTACAAAAAAATAAGGTAAAGTCAGAAATGATTTTTACGTGAAAATCATGATGGTATTTTAAATATCCAGGCATCGAATACATGGATGAAAAGATAGATATCAAGCCAAAAATACCAAGCAGCACATAGACAGTTTCAGACTTTGGAGAATTCTTATTTAAAAAACCCTGCAAACTAAAGTCAGTGAAATTTTTGGCTATTTTTTTATAGAACTGCCTTCTTTCATTTAATATTTCTTCGAGTTGTCCCTTGCCTTTAACCCCTACGAATCCGCCCTCTTGTCTAAACAAATAGTGAACAACTATAATAGTCAGCATATTTACAAGGAACCCTATAACCGCAGCATCTATACCATTTATATATAGTGCAATAACTGTTAAAACTCCAGTAGACATACCAGTCATAACCGAAAAAGTCGTAGACCTAAAGCCAATAGCAGAAAGCAGAAAAGGTCCGCCAACAATAGGCGAATAAAATGACATAACTACAAGTAATAACTCTAGAATACTCGAAGTTTTTAGAGCTAGTATCAAAGCAATAACACCTGTGAAAAAACTAAAAAATCTTGAAAGTACAAGTTTGTATTTAAAACCTTTGCCATAATCTATTAAATCATTAGCAAGAATAACCGCAGCACTGTTAATATATGAATCTGCTGATGACATAATGATAGCCATGATACCGACCGCAGTAATTCCTTTAAGACCAGGATAACTATATTTGTTAATTATATAAGAAAGTAAGTTATTTGGGTCAAGACCAGGATTGTC
Organism: Rickettsiaceae bacterium; assembly: GCA_033763595.1. Lineage (GTDB taxonomy): Bacteria > Pseudomonadota > Alphaproteobacteria > Rickettsiales > Rickettsiaceae > JANRKH01. Next base: position 16,315 of record JANRKH010000008.1, on the reverse strand, counting down.
AGCTAAAATAAGGAGAGATATCCAGACAGTTATAAGAAGAATTAATAAGGTTATAATTCCAGCAAAAATGAATGAGTCTCTAGCTTGCTTGACAGTTTTCGCCATAGCAACCCTTTGAAAAAATACTGGCTGAAACTCAGGGCCAAAGAAGAAGAAGAATAGAATTAGTGTATCTAAAAATCTGGGATTATAAGGATTTAATACAGAAGTTAAGTCCAACACAGGATTACTACTAATTTCTCTATAAATCACATGTGGATCAGAAATAGTGCCCCATATTATCAAAGAAATTATGGGTATTACAGTTCCAAAAGTAAAAAATTGTATCACATCTGTAAATGTTACAGCTTTAATACCTCCAAATGCTGAATATAAAATCACTATAATTGCGCTAAATAAAACAGCTGTAAAGGCATCAACTCCAAAGAATAACTGCAATATTGTAGAAGAAACTTTAAATTGAACTGACACCATTCCAAGACACAAAGCAATCGAAGAAATGGCCGCTATCTTTCTTACCCTCTCACCGTACATATCTCCAAGAGCTTCTGCGATCGTGATATTACCCAAAAATTCTGACATTCTTGGTATGATGAAATAACCAACAAATATTAAACCTAGAGGCTCACCCATTGCCGGTAAAACAAAGTACAAGCCTTGCCTGTAAGTTTCGGCAAGAGCGCCACCAAAGAAACCACCACCTATGCATGTCGCAATAACAGTAGCTGTTAGGGTTGCGGTGGAAAATCTTTTATCGCCAACTGCATACTCCCTTATGGAGCTTACCCTCGAGCCATAGAATAACCCAGTTAGTAAGTTGACAATCAAAAAGCCTGCAAAGATAAAGATATCAATATAACTATTTACCATAATTCTCCATGTGAATATTTTTGTTTTAAAATTTTAATTTTATAGAGCAGGATATCTGCACATTTTTGAACCTGCCCATATCTTAAGAGGAAACAGCGATCAAGACAATAATACCAATTTTTCTAAACTTGGGGTTAATATTTTGTATGTTATGCGTTACTTAAACTTATAACACCAAAAAAATAACATTACAAGTGTAAATTTTATTAAATTAGTGATTAAATTTTATTTTTTTTCTTGGGGGGATGTAGATATCCCCCTCAACTTCTTCGTTTGTTTTTTTCTCCATAATACCAACATAACCCTTATCACCAGAGTATAAGCTGACTATTGCCCAACCTTCTTTAATATCTCGCTCTAGTTGAGTGAAGTCATTATCCTCAAGTCTAAATGAGATAAGCTTTTGTTCTGGTTTTTTATTTTTATGCTTAGTCATATAAAGGTATATATTTGTTAATGAATAATTTAAATTATCAAAATCTTTTAAATATGTCAATCCGTCATTAATAAATTATTTTTCTATTGAGCTTTCAGATTCAAATGATTCTATTGTCAAATCCTTACAAGGAATATCCTCATATTTTTATTTTGCGCTTGACTTATCTAAAAATGAGCCTTAGAAAGTTTCATATGTTTCAAAAAATATTTATGGAGATCAAAGTGAAAAAATTATTTAAAACATTGATTATGAGTTCAATTATTAGCATGACTTGCACTTCTGCTATTTCGTCTAGTATTGCAGCTGATACAACAACAAAAAGTCTAAGTGATGATTTTGTTGTAGCTGAATTTGGAAAAACAAAAGTTACTACGAAGAACGTTATGGACCAATTAAAAACATTTGCCACAGGCAGACCCGATATAGCATCAAAAAAATTCTCAGATTTTGACAAGTCCGCCCAGGAGAATCTGGTCAAGGGATATGTGAATTCTAAAATTTTTGAGGCCGAGGTATCTAATTCAAATATCACAAGTTCGGCTGAGTATAAAAAAAGATTAGATGCTGTTAAAGTTCAGATAGCACAGCAAGTGTATATCGATGACTTATTAAAATCCAGAATTTCGGAGCAAGATCTAAAAGATGAGTACGAAAAAATCAAAAAGGACCTAACAGGAAAACAAGAATATAGTTCAAGTCATATTTTAGTTGCTACCGAACAGGAAGCAAAAGATATTAAAGCTAAAATCAGCAAAGGAGCAAAATTTGAAGATCTGGCAAAAGAATATTCCAAAGATGAATCTTCAAAAGTAAATGGGGGTAGTATCGGATACATACCGCAAGGTGGAACTGTTCCTGAATATGAAAATAAGCTCGTGAACATGAAGAAAGATCAAATTTCAGATCCAGTTAAAACTGCTTTTGGATGGCATATTATAAGATTCGACGGTTCAAGGCCTGTAAAGGTACCTGAATTTAATGATGTTAGGCAAAATATCCAGGAAAAGCTGGCAATGGTTGCGTTTGAAAAACTACTCCAAGATCTTGCTAAAAAATACAACGTTAAGTTCTATTTATAGCAGAGCTTTTATAACAGCTAGTAGCAAATCCATAGCATCAAAGCTAAACGAATGAATTTTGGGACTTGATAGCTTTTAGCGTGTATATAATACCAAAATCTCAAGGCGTTAAACTCTTCATATGAATTTTGGGGCGAGTATGCTTTAGCTGATATAAATACTTGAGTACGACTGAGTCGATTTAAATCGTGTGAATCAAAAATAGGAGTTGATGCTGTGTTAGACGTCAATATCGAATATATCAAATTTAAACAGCACCCTTACTTAGTTTAATTACTACTAAATAATACCAAATCTCTAGAATTAAATAATACTAGGAGCAAGTCACGAAGCCTACTCTCGTGTAAGCCTTTAGCGACGAGCTAGAAGCAAGTACTTAAAAATGGGATTTGGTATAATACTATTTCCCAAATTAAATTCTACAGATGAAATTTTAGGGCTACCGTGCGCAAGGCTATGTTTATAGCTGCGCAAAGGGGAGACCCGCGAAATTTCTTTTGTAGGGTTAATTTCGGAAATTAGTATAAGTTATCTTTCAACATGCATGGTATGATATGCGCGCAAGCCTTTAGTCCGGCTGTATTTCATATTGATGACTTAACTTGATCATTTAAAAATGAGAATTGAGTAGAGTTTTATTGAGAGGTTTTATAGACCTCTTCGAAAAACTTAGCTCATGGCGGGCAAGTAGCATGAGCAGGCGGAGCGCAAAACCGCAGCGTACATGAGTTACGTGAGGATTCTGCGATATATTTGCGCACGCGACGCAATTGCCTCTAGGGGTAGAGTTTTATTGAGAGGTTTAATGAAGCATGGACTTTCCCCTTCAATTGCAAGGGTGCAGCGAGAAGGGACCAACACTTCTACTTGTTATTACTAATGCTATAGCATTAGTAATCGTAATCGCTTTTTATACAAAAGAATAGCAACTTAATTTTTGAACTTAATTTTCGTTATTCTCTCGTGAATTTATGGCAAACTGAATCATGCAGGATAAATCACAGCCCCTACAAGAACACAGAAACCACCTATTGTCGCAACTGCGCATGATATTATGATAGGTTGATTTTTTATAAGTAATCCGTAAATTAACCAACTAGCATTAGCAACAAAACTTAAAGTAAAGCCCGGCAAGGATATGATGCCACTCGTTTTATGAGCAAAAATTTCATACGCCTGCAAAAAAAACATTAAATTGCCTGCAGGTCCAACAATTTTCATATAGTTTTCGTATATCTTAAAATAATTCACATTCAAAACTTTGTATTTATAGCTGAATCTCACTTTAGACTAAAATATATTTAGTTGTAAAGGTAATTTACTCAAATCAAACAAAAACATGTCTTGAAAAAAAAATACCATACCTACCCGCATAAACCTATGGATAAGTTAAGAATTTATAGGTTATTCTGTGAGATCACGTCACTTGACTCTAAATTTTTTGCGCTCTGAACTGCTTTTTATACCCAAAGACTCTCTATATTTTGTCACTGTTCTTCTTGCAACGACTATATTAAATGATCGTAAGCTTACGGCAATAGCATCATCCGAGAGTGGGCTTGAACAATCTTCCTCCTGAATGAGAGTTTTAATTAATTCCTTAACCTTAGTACTTGAAACTGACGCTTGAGAATATTTACTCCTGACCTTACTTGTGAAAAAATATTTCATCTCAAAAACTCCATATGGAGTCGCTGCATATTTTTTAGAGGTTGCTCTGCTAATAGTACTTTCGTCATATCCTGTAACTTTTGCAATTTGACTGAGTGTCAATGGCTTTAAGTATAAAACACCTCTCTTAAAAAATTCTTCTTGCTCTTTGGCAATTGCTGACGCAACAAGCATAATAGTTTTTGAGCGCATTTTCACGGCCCGCGCCACATTTTGCGCAGACTGCATCATTTGAACCGCGTAAATATTATCCTCTGATTTTTTTAATAGAGGTTTTATATTTTCATAATATTCCTTATTTACTTTAATAACAGGATGAGCTTCATCGTTCGAAATTACCTCAACTTCCTTTAAGTGATTTAATCTGATAAAAACATCAGGAATCTTATACATAATTTTTTCACTACTAAAATTTCGACCTGGTTTTGGGTCAATAGACCGAATGTGCGAAATATAATTTTGAATTTCCTGCTCAGCCACTCCAACAATTTTAGCTAATTTTTTTATGTTCCTTGAAGCTATAAGCTCAATATTCTCAAGTACTATTCTATAATGCTCATTATAAACCCCCTTCTCTTTTAGCTGCAGCATTATGCATTCAGCAAGATTTTCTGCATAAACACCTGTGGGCTCAAGGTCTTTGAGTCTATATAAAATGTCTTTAATTTTTTTTTCTGGTACTTTAAGAGATTTGGCTATTTGCTCTTTGGTGCTTGTTAAATAACCATTTTCATCTAAAAGATCTGTAATATATGCAGCAATTATTTTATCTTTTTCTGTATTAAAAATGCATGATACTTGTCCGTAGAGATGATCTTTTAAAGTCACCTCATTCTCTATTGAAGCAATTTGATCAAAATCTTCATATTGCGTCTTTGGCTTCCGAGAGTATGTATAATCTCGCAATAAGTCATAATCAACCTTATCGTCATGTACTTCTCTTTGCAAAAAAGGGTTTTCTTTAATCTCTGAATCAATATATGTTTCAAGCTCCTCGTAAGATAAGAGAAGAGTTTTAATACTTTGAGTTAAAGATGCGGTAAGTTTTAAGCTACCCCTTAAATCCTGAATAACACCTATCGCTGACATAGTGAATAGTTATAATTTACTAAAACAATATTTCACTATTTAAACCAAGACTTCTAGAAAAACATAGTTTATATGGGTACTAATTTATGCTTTGTAGGTAACCAGCCTCAAATATGCTATACAAAACCTAAGAGAACTATATCTCCTCACATAAGTTATAAATGAGAAGCGAAAGAGAAGCGAAACCTAATCTTGTATAAAAATCTGCACAAATCCTAATAAAAAAAGGCAATCATCAGAAAAATCTGTTTAAGAATATACTTCTAAAACCTTAAACAACCCACCCATCGACCCTTTATCAGTAAGCCTCGAGAATTGATTTTCTAGCACATCCTTATATTCAGGATTTTTCTTTGCTAAATCTTTTAACCTTATCTCCATTCCATGCTTGAGTAAAAAATCACGCTGGCTCCAGATTTTTGAATTTATATCATAAAAATGAGAACATTCGCGCAACAGAAAAAAATCCACATGAGTAGTAATATCTGCACGTCCAATGTCATCAAAAACTGGACAATACTTATGCGACTTAACAGCTTGCAAACTATCCTTAAATTCATGTTCCTTTCTTTTTAGGGGCTTGATATAATAACCATAATCTATAACAAGTCCGCAGCTTTTAAAGCGAGACATATTTCTTATCATTTTTGTGAAATATCTTATTGTTTCTTGCGATATTTCCACTATTGATCCATCTTTTGTGTTTTTATACTTCTCTGATAATCTTTTGCTAAATCTTGGGTCCACCTGTATAGTGCCAAAAAACAAATCTCCATCATTAAGCGTTATAACCCTCTCGTGCCACAAACCATCTTGCTTAATATACTGCTTGGTCGGAAGCGAATCAAAAAACTCATTAGCTATATATATACTATGATCTTCTGGGAATTCCTGAGCGTTAGAAATCCATACTATATTGTTTAAATAGTCTTTAAGCTCATTCTGCTGAATAGCCACTAGCACCGGGTTTATTTCAAGTATATATATTTTTAGCCCATGAAAAATTTCAGTTTTGCTTAATACCCTTAAAATATCGCGCATCAAAATTCCTGATCCAGCGCCAAGCTCTACAAGACTTAAGGATTTCGGTGTGCCCATAAATAACCATCTATTATAGACCCAAACAGCCACTATTTCGCCAAACATTTGAGAAATTTCAGGAGACGTTATAAAATCTCCACTTTTTTTATCGAACGGATTTCTTGACTTATAATATGCGTTGCTTGAACCAATTAAAGCTTTCTTCATAAAATCCTCAACCGTTATGAAACCATTCTTTTCTATGAATAGTTTGATTATATTTTTAGGCATGCAGTCTCGTATTTAAATTCAAAACTTTTATTTCGAATATATTCTATTTTTGCTCTTTTTTTGATCTATATTCAATTATATTTTTTAATCTTATGTCATAAAAGTATTTAGATAATCAGGCTCTGCACCAACATAAGCAACAGAAGGAACCAGAGGATTTGCGCAGAGCCCAGAGGTACGAGCTTTAGCGTACCTTGCGCTACCATAACAACTAAAAGTTAAGTATGCAATAGTTTTTTATATAAAAAAGTAAGAATATCAATATTAAAAGTTAATTACTATGTTGGTTTTCGATTAAGTTAGAATATTAAAAATTGTTAATAGACCTCTTCGAAAACTCGCTCCTGGCGGGCAAGTAGCTGGCGCAGGCTGAGCGCAAAACCCCAGCGCACCTAGGTACGTGAGGATTCTGCTATACTTGCGCGGGGGCGCAATTGCCGCTAGGAATAGAGTTTTTAGGAGAGGTCTAATATGTACTAATAGATCTAGCAGCGTAATACCAAATCCCAGATTAAATAATACTAGGAGCGAGGAGCGAAGCCTACTACATGCTAGGTGAGCGAGGAGCGACGAAGTAGTACTTAAAAATGGGATTTGGTATAAGATATAGCAATAGGCCCGAAAAGCAATCCATCAAGTCAAAATTACAGATCATAATAAGGTCATGCTGGGGGTTTATTGAAAATACTAGAATCGAAAAGAAGGAAAGCCCAAGTAAATAATACTTGGGCTTTTTAAGCGCTTACAAACTAAGAATAAATTATAGATTTATTCTAACTCTTAAAGTACCTTGGTGTGACACAAACTTCTCTGCAAGCCTTGCATCGTAACCAACGCCATACTCAACTAAGCCAGCTTTCGCATCTACTCCAAGACCAAAGTTCAAGGAACCTTTCTTAGATTTAGAAGGGGCAAGGTCAATTGTTGATGTCATGCCATCAAGTTTAGCTGTCGCTCCTGATTTTTTATCATGCAGATCGTAGTAACCATAAACGTGAGCTTCTGATACTAAATCTAAATTCTGTAGCTGCGTTTTATTTTCAAGCGCAGTTCCAAGAATCGCATATGTCTTATCTGTAGCTCTGGTTGTAACAGTTAAGTTATATGATGAACCTGTTTCAGTATACCCGCCGCTATTTTGTCTTGAGTACTTACCTCCAAACATTGGCACAAATGCCGTATCTTCCGCAATTTTGAATTTACGTCCGAATAACAACTCAAAATTGTAAGACATTGTATCATACTTTGCTGTTGCAATTTCATACTGAGTATCACTCGCAACCTTCTTAGTTTGATCTTTGACAGTACCAGAACCAAATGCAAGATTTCCTTTTACAAACATATTATCTTGATAGTCAACTTTCCCATATACACTAAAGAATGTATTTTTTTGCTTAGACTTATCACCTGATTTTGTATCTTTGTACTTAACTGTTGATCCTGATTGAGTAACTGCAAGTCCGATTAGAGAGTAATCTGAAATCAAATAGTCAGCACCAAGAGTGCCACCTACTGTTGTACCATTATATCCTGATTCATTAGACTTTAACTTCTTAGTTGAACCTGAACCAAATCCTTGCGTCCATACTCCAATATCAAGAGCCTCATCTTCAGCGCCTGATGATACACCAGAGGCAGCGCTAATGCCCGCAAGCCTATCTGATACAACAGAAGATGCATTATCTGCTATGGATGCAAGAGTTGTATCAGTTGACCACGGAGCTGCAACCCTCTCTAACGCTTCTACAGCTTTAGATGGCGATAAAGTTGTTACTAACTCAAGTAAATCAAGAGCAGCGCCTGAGGTCGCTGCTGACACGCTGTCGAATAATGAAGATGCAGCAGTGCTAAATGTAGCGCTAGAGCCAAGAGTAGACTTGAATCCTTTTGCATCATGCGCTGCAACAAGAGAGATGTAGTCGCTGCTAGAGCCTTGAATACCAGACCATTTCACAAATCCATTACCTGATGTATATGTAACGCTTGATGCATTTGTACCGATATCTTTAGCAAAAATCACATCTTCGCTAGTTGATCCGTCTTTGGCAAATACTTTGGCGCCGCTCATGTCGACTGTTAAATTTGATGCTGTAACTGTAGCTGTGCTTCCAGTAGAAACAAATTTACCTGCAACCTTTCCATCAGAGTCTAGATCAAATTTTAAGGTTGTAGCTCCTGCTGTAGTTAAGCTATTGTTAAATGTTAGAGCGTGAGGACCAATATTAAACACCGCTCCTGCGTTAGAAGTTGAAGCTCCGCCGATTGTTGCATCAGAAGTTACAACATACTCACCACTACCAAATGTTACTCCATTAGTTGTATAAATAGAGTCATTTATTTTTGTTTTAGATGTTGCGCTATCTGAAAAGGTAACTTTACCGATCGATGTAGTTGAAGTTCCTACTTTCCCTAGTGAGTTATTACCTGAAAATACTAGCTGTCCATTTCCTGCTGTTGTTGCTACAACATCTATATCGACAAGACCAGCGCCATCAGCGAAAGTTACTATTGCACTATTGTCTCCTAGAGTAAATGTTGAGTCGACTTTAGATGCCAATTTTCCACCATATACAGAATTTTTGAATGTAATGTTAGATGCATTAGCTGCAGTAAGAGCTTTTGCATAAACTTTGCCATTAAGCGTTGTTGTATATGAGCTTGTAGCTCCAAAACTTACAGCTGCAAGTCTTCCTAATGGATCTCCAAGCTGAGCAAATTCTGTGCTAGCTGAGTTTGTGCCAACGTTAGATACTGTAAGTGCATCAGGCGTTAATGCTTTGATATGAGCTCCATAAGTTTGTTTGCTATTGAGGTTTAAAGTAGCTGTTCCAAGTCCTAGATATTTCAACTCTTTAATAGATTGAGATGAAGTTCCAATATTGGCTGCAAGTGTAGAGCTTGTCACGAAGTGTAATGAGCCCGTTCCATTAGTAGTTGTAGTAACAGCACTGATATTGGAAATATTCGTAGCCTTAACAATGGAATCTTTTTTAAATGAAAGTGCATCTGTGTATAAATCCCCAGTAACGAGACCCTTAGATCCATTTAACACAAGGCTTTTCAGCTGAGCACCTGATGCTCCTACTGATAGTACTACTATATCCTGCGCATCGTTTACTAATGTTAGAGCGCCAGATCCGCCGTTTGAAGATGTGATTTTCATGGCCGCATTGCCAACAAATGAAGCGGAAGCTTTTGAGTCAGCATGAGTTAACTTCAGCTCTGATACATTGATCAAATTGTTTCCAAAAGTTACGTCAGAGGTTGATTTTGTTAGGCTGACAAGTTTAACAGTTGCTATTGTATCTGAGTAGATCTTACCTGGAGTAACTTGATTTTCAAACGCTACAGTACCTTGTGTGATTGGTGTGTAAATATCCGCATTAAAAGTCTTACCTGTCACTGTAAGAGTTTTGTCGCCACCAAATCTAATTTCGCCATTTACACCTGAACCAGATAAAGTCACTGAGTCGACAGAAATGTCTTTAGCTCCAAGTAAAACCTTCTTGCCAGCTGAAATATTTAATTTGCCAAGAGTATTTACCACCTCAGTAATTGTAGAATCAGCTGTAACATTTATAGTCGTATTATTTGAACTGTCAGTTGTTAATTTTGTAAGCGTCGCGCCTGCGAGGTTAAATGTACCTCCAGCTGAGCTTGTGTCAGAATCCACGATCAATGTTCCTGATCCAGCTGTTAGAGTTGCTTTAGCTCCAAAGGTAGCCTTTGTTAAGATTTTAGCTGAGTCACTCAAAGTTGCAGTTGCTGATGCATCGCTTAAAGTAAGGTTTGTAATTATTGAAATACCACTTGCAACAACTGTGCCTTTTGTATCAATTGTAGTAGCTTCACCGCCAGTTAGCGTAATTGTATTGCCTGTGCTTGCTGTAGCCGTCACTGTTCCAGCCTTTGCGCCAGTATCTATAGTAAGAGAACCTGCGCCTAGTAATGTTACATTACCTAAAGTCGATGTTCCTTTCGCGATAATTTTACCTGCGCCTGCAACTTCAATGCCACTTGTAAATTTCTTAGTACCAACAAAATCAGTCGCCCCTGATAAAGTCAGTGTTACTCCATCGTTTACAGTAAGCTTTGTTAAATCAGCAACTTTTACAACTGCTGTACTTAATTCTGCACTTTGCGCAAATACTAAATTACCATTAGCGCCACCTGTTGACTGAAGATCAACATTGGTCATTTTGCCTATACTTGTTGAAGCTGTTGCGCCAGAATTACCAATTGTTAGAGTTGCTGCTTTATTAGAGAAATCTATCTTATTTATAAATTCAAGGCCTGAATATACAGCCTGTCCGTTTGTATTGGAAAATGCTATTGTCGAACCTGAGGTTGCACTGTTTCCAGAGACAATAGGAGTAGCGCCATTTGCTGCTGTAACTGCTGCAACCGTCGAAGATCCGTAATTATTGATTATTGATATTGGAGAAGCTCCTGATGCTGCACCAACCGTAATTGTTCTGCCTGCAGCATACCCATATACGTCAAGTGACTGCACATATGAGCCAGCTAAGTTATTTGTTACATTATCATTCAAATATATAGTGTTGCTCTCAGTATTACTGATCGCTCCGCCTGCTGCGTTACCATCACTCTTCTTGACGTTTGTACCTAGATTTAAATCACCTGCGCCGCCCGTTACAAGATAAACGGCCGCAAAAGCTGAATTAGCTGATGACAAAAGCGTTATAGCTGAAGCTGTTGCAAGTAAATTTCTTTTAAGTTTTTTTATCATAAATAAACCTTATTTAGTTAATTAAATTACTATTGTTACTGTTATATGTCGCTTGTCAGTGCAACAAACTTTTTGCCACTCAAGTGTTTAGCTAGAGATGGTGTTATAATCATTCTAACTTTTTGCAACATTTTACACTCGCAATCCCTAGTATGATCAAACTATTACTAAATACTTAATAACTTGTTAAAGCCAATTAGTTATTTAGACTTTTTTTAACAAAGAAAGAATATCAAGCAAACAACGAATTGCAAAGGCTATTTTGAGGCACATTTCATTTTTTATCATTTTATTATCATAACGCTTTTATTTTGTGTGTTTTTTACAACAAATCGTGCTTGGGGCTGTTAATTCGGGCCTTAATAGTAATTTATACTTAAGGTAAACTATTTATTGTCTAGTTAAAAACTAGATGATATATTCCCGTCATTATAAATTAGATGATAATATATATATGAGCAAAAAAATTGCCGCCTTTCTTATTGCAATCTGCCTTAGCATATATCAGAATGCCTTTGCCGATAAAATTGCCGTTATAGTCAATAGTAATATTATCACTGAATCAGAGATTGCTGATAGAGTTAGATTCATGCTTGATCTACAGGACATAAAGTCACCTGATACACAAACAATTAATGCTTTAAAGGAAATCTCGGTACAATCTCTAATCGACGAAGTGCTGATCAAGGAAGATTCTGCAAAAAATAAAATCACAATTTCCGAAAGAGAGGTGGATGAATATATTTTAAAACTTGAAGAAACAAGAAAACTTCCTAGAAACTTTTATTTTAATAAATTTAATAGAAACAAAGATGTTTACAGATCATTTATTGCGAAAGTTAAATCCGAAATAGCAAAGTCCAGGTTAGTTAACAGATTTGCAAGCCAAATAGAAGTATCTGAATCTGAAGTAGAGGATATTGCTCAAAAATATGCTGGCAAAGATTCTGAGATAGAGTTACGAAAATATTCAGTAACAGCGCAAAACAACCTTTCAACTCAAAAATTATTAAATATACAACATATGGCTAGAGATTGCTCTTATAGGCATAAAGATAAGTCAGTAAAGCTAGAATCTATTCAAAATAAATTATCTGAACTACCTTTAGAGCTAAAGCTCATAATTCAAAATTTAAGACTAAATGATTTTTCTATTATCATAAATTCTGGTGATGATTTAGTGATGTATCAGGTGTGCTCAAAAAAAATTCTTGGAATTTCTCAAAGTGAGTTTAATCACATTTTTAATATATTAGCTAATCAGAGTTTGGGTCTAAAATTTGCAAAACATCTGGAAACTCTTAGAAATAACTCTTATATTAAGCGAATGTAGTATGCCAAATATAAGTATTAATATTATGAGCACGCAAAGAAGCCCACTATATGTTAGATATGATGCGAGCGATGATCGTATGGTTAAAAATGGGAGTTAGTATTACAAATAGCCTATAAATTATCTATGCTTCCGACGATATCCCAACATGCAAAATCTCACTTGATTTTTCCCAAAAAAAACCTAGGTCAAAATTTTCTATATGATAAGTCTCTTTGCGATAAAATCGCAAAATCTGCAAATATTACAGAAAACGACATAATACTTGAGATAGGCCCAGGGGTTGGAGGTCTTACAAGATCAATTTTATCTTTTTGTCCAAAAAAATTAATCGCAATCGAAAAAGACTCAAGATGCATAAACTTATTAATGGAAATTCAATCCCAATACCCCTCCCTTACAATTCTTGATCAAGATGCACTAAAAGTAGAAATATCAAGCTTATGGGATATTTTTGAACTAGATCCAAAAGATAAAATAAAAATAGTCGCAAATCTTCCATACAACATAGCAACTTTATTGATAACAAACTGTCTGCAAAATTCAAACAAACTAAGCCAGATTAATGTACTAGTACAAAAAGAAGTTGCAGAAAGAATTGTATCTGCTCCTTCAAAAAAATCATATGGAAGGCTCAGTATTTTTTGTCAGATTTTGTCAGATCCTCATATTCTGTTCAACATATCACCAGATGCATTTTATCCAAAGCCAAAAATTTGGTCCAGCTTTGTTACGCTTAAGCCTAAAGCCGGTGCCCCTTCTCCAGAGGCTTTGGAGTTATTATCCCATGTTACTCATCTTGCATTTTCTATGCGTAGAAAAAAACTCAAAACATCACTAAAAGATTACTTAGCTTTAAGTAATAAGCTCGAACAATCTAAAGAACTTAGGCCAGAAAATATAGCGCCATCAGAATATTTAGAAATAACCGAGGAAATAATTAGCTCAAATCCCAGTAAATACTATTCGAACCAATGAACGAAACCTACTATAGTCTTTTATGTTGAATTAGCTACGTTGTTGACTCGTCGCTCACCTAATACTCATAGGCTTCTCTCCTCGCGCCTAGTATCTAATCCAACCTAAAAGACTGTATATGTTAGGCGAGAAACGCAATAAGTACTTCAAAATCGGATTTTGTACTCTTAGTCTCAAATGATATGCACTTGTACAGTAAAATAAATGCCTCTTGTAAAAATGCTTCTGTTAGTGTATAATTAGGAGTTTTGATTTACTTAGCGTAAGTAATTTTTACTTAATTAGACATAACAATGCTACCTTAGGTAAATATTCCGTATTTAAAATTGTGTGAAATTTGTATTTAATCGATGAGTTGAGTAGTGCTGCGTGCTAGCAATTACCAATAAATATTAGTTCAAACAATTTTATAACGGGGTTAATTATGCAAAAGCAAAATGATATAAAACAAGATGATATAAAACAATTAAGTGCTGAGGGCAAAATTAAAGCGCACAAAATTTCATCGAAGGTAGGTGCCGGGGTTGGAGGAGTCGTAGGAGGTTCAGTGGCGGGTTATGTTGCTGCAACTACTGCAGTTGCTGGTACCGCCGCTGGCGGCGTTGCTGCTGTTGGGGCTACTTCTGCAGCTGCAACTACTGCAGTTGCTGGTACCGCCGCTGGCGGCGTTGCTGTCGCCGAGATAGCTACGGTTGCTGCTCTTGCTGTGCCGGGAGTAGGAATTGTAGTAGGCGCAGTGGTTGCGGGCGCTGCGTTGTCAGGTGCAATTGGTTTTCTTCTGGGTCCTAGAGTATATAATCTTTACAGATACGAACATGCTGATGAAGTTTATGACAGAAATGGTGTCGGGAAAGCTGGGAGTCAAGCCGAGCACGATCGAAGGATGCAAGACGCAGCCGAAGAAATAAAAGATTATGTTCAGGGTGAGGCGGTCGCTAGCGGTATTATTGGTGGTTTTGTTGGTGGTGTAATCGGAGGTGCTGCTGCCGGCTACGGCGTGCCTGCAGTAGTTAAAGTTGCGCAAGATTCACAATTAGCTGCAAAAGCTGTACAGACTTGCAAGGATCTTACAAGTGGCGCAATGGATAAAGTCGGTAAAATTGGGCAAAATGCGCTTAACGCGTCTGAGAGATTTGCTGAAACTGCAATTGAACATCCTAGCGAAACTTCTGCTATTATTGGGACTACAGCTACTAGCGGTATATTAACATATGCAGCATATAAACATTTTGGAGCCAGAGATCCTGGCGGTGGTGATATACCGGATCATCATGAAGTTCCCCTTGCAGGGCAATATCATAGCGCTGCTCATGAAGGTTGATATTTATTTGCAAGTAAAAGGGGTAAATTATGTATGTACTTTTCTTCAGTAGATCTATCTAATTGGTTTATTTTAGGAAGTCTTGATGTAGAGAAGTATATTACATAGAATAAAATAACAAATAATAAATTTAAGTAGAGGTTTTATGGAAAAAAACACAATAACAGAGTCAACACAGACAGTATCATCTGAGAGAGGCGCAAAGCTCGGAAGGGCTGTTGGACACTTAGAAGCGCACAAGTGCGGAGGGATTACTGGCGCATCCTCGTTTGGAGCTGTTCTAGCTTCTGGAATGGCAATTTCGTACCAATTTGGATCAACGCTGATTTACTCTTTACCCTTCCCATTGCAACTATCGGTCTTAGTTGGTTTTGCAACTAGTTACTTAGGAGGGGCGCACTATAGCAGAAAAAGTGCTTCAGAAAAGTGTAAAAGAGAAGGAGAGAAGTTAGCACAAGAAAACCAAACAGAAGAGGTTATTATAGAACAATGCTCGAAAATTGGAGTACAGGAAGGTTATAAATACGGAGTTCTTGTAGGCGCACTGACGGCACTAGCGCCAGTATTGTCAATATTCATGCTTGATAGAATATCTAGTTTTTTTTCAGGGGATATCTCCAGCTATCAAGAAAAACATGGCGAGATAGCTCAAGATCCATCTGATTTTTACCCTCATGATTTAGGAGGCTTATCTAATAATTCTGATTCGGTAGAATAGATTAGATACCAAGTCTCACGCTCAGAAGCCCATAAAGCGATTGAAGTTTTAGGGCTTCTGCCCGCATATCAAAGCGTAGATATAAGACGACGTGCTGCAATTTCTTACAATAGAATAAAATAACAAATAATAATTAATGTAGAGGTTTTATGGAAAAAAACACAATAACAGAGTCAACACAGACAGTATCATCTGAGAGAGGCGCAAACCTCGGATGGGCTGTTGGATGCATAGAAGCGCACAAGTGCGGAGGGGTTACTGGCGCATCCTCGTTTGGAGCTGTTCTAGCTTCTGGAATTGCAATTTCGTACCAATTTGGATCAACGCTGATTTACTCTTTACCCTTCCCATTGCAACTATCGGTCTTAGGTATTGGTTTTGCAACTAGTTACTTAGGAGGGGCGCACTATAGCGGAACAAGCGCTGAAGAGAAGTGTAGAAAAGAAGGAGAGAAGTTAGCACAAGAAAACCAACCCGAAGAGGTTATTAGAGAACAATGCTCGAAAATTGGAGTACAGGAAGGTTATAAATACGGAGTTCTTGTAGGCGCACTGACGGCACTAGCCCCACTATTGTCAATATTTATGCTTGATAGAATATCTAGTTTTTTTTCAGGGGATATCTCCAGCTATCAAGAAAAACATGGCGAGATAGCTCAAGATCCATCTGATTTTTACTCTCGTGATTTAGGAGGCTCATCTAATAATTCTGATCCTGTAGAATAGATTAGGTACCAAGTCTCACACTCAGAAGCCC
>JANRKH010000007.1:0-3718 GCA_033763595.1 Rickettsiaceae bacterium | reverse complement strand
AAAGCTGAAATAAATCCCTCTACTATAGCATAATCTGCCTTATCTTTAAGTAAGTACTTGATTGCATAGTCGAAACTAATTAGAGGCTTATTTTGCATTTATTGTGTAATTTATTATGTAATGATTTAAGTATTAATTGATATAAGGATTTAAGTTTATGTTCTTACCTTAAGATTTTACCATCAAATTGAGATTTGGTCAATTATGTACTTATACACAATAACAAGACACATACAACGACAGAAGAATTTTATCTTAGATGTATATGGAACTGTGCAAAATTTCGGAGGATCTATTATAATTTTTTGGCGTAAATGACTACTGAAACAATTTAGCAACATTAAGAATATTTAGTTTGTAGCCCTCGAGTTTATCATTCCAATCTCTCTAGCAATAAATTAAAATTAGAATCATACATTCAAATTAATTATAATTACCAAACTTAAGAGGATTTTAATATGACCAACCACTTTCAAAACATGTTCTTTGACCAATCACATTATAATGATGCGATGCAAAAAAATTTCGACTCCTTTATGAAGGCCTGTCAGATAGGCATGGACAACGGCCAGGCAATTCTTAAAAGAATGGGAGAAATGGCTCAAAAAAATATAACCCATGCTATCGAGGCTTCAAAAGAAGCTCTATCATCTACAAGTCCTGAACAAGCTTGGAAAAAACAACAAAATTATATTCAACATACAGTAGATCATGCAGTATCTAACACAAAAGAAGTAATGGAAATGGTCTCTAAGTCCAATATGGAAGTATTCGAAGAATTTACAAAAACAGCAAAAGAAAAGAAAAAATAGCAAAATTCTAAGACTTCTTGGTTAAGGAGCATAGTACCCTTAGCGAGCTACATTGCCAAGAAGTCTTTATATCAAGCCCAGTGTTTAAATACTTCGAGTAGAGCCTTTCACCTTAGATATAGTATGGTTCCTCACCGAGCTTCTATCATTATTTATTTTTTGTGTTTGATCTTATACCAAATCCCAGATTAAATAATACTAGGAGCGAGGAGAGAAGCCTACTACATGCTAGGTGAGCGAGGAGCGACGAAGTAGTACTTAAAAATGGGATTTGGTATTACTTAAAATCTGCAAATTTGCCCAAAATATAATTTGATATGCATCATAGCATTGTTCCTAGCCATGCAAGTTTCTAGGTTTTTTATTCATAGTTTTATCGGCCAAGTCTATAAAAGAAACCTTGAAGGATCAACTCACCAAAGCGCTCACACCAGCACCCATAAACATAACCCACTTACAATAGCTAAAGTCGGTTCAATTCCAGCCGATCAGACACTACAGCCTTTGCCATACAAGTTATTTAATCTAGACGCAGATAATAGACAAACCAACACTCAAGATTCCAAATGGTCATACATTTTCCCCGAGAATGTTCAATTTGTCCATAATACTCAAAGTAATTTAGATACTGTATTTTTTTACGATAAGAAATCATCTAAGGATTTTGATTCGAACTACTATTCGATCGCAAAAACGCAATTTGAATATTTTCCTTATAAAATAACTTGGAAGCTTCCATTTGATAGTTCCAAAACATACGAGATATTTACAAGAAACAATATTAACTGGAATCAAATAAGAGAGTCAGGCTCTCAGAAATTTAAAGGAAAAACCAATCTCGAAGCAGCACTGATGAATGGCTGCGCTCCTGAACTGCCAGGGGGATACTTAGTTACTTTACATCATATTAATCAAAATAATAACGGCCCTATTGCTGAAGTTACCTCAAGAATTCATAGTACGCAAAATAGAAAGGCTCATTTAGCTTTTCATAGTATTTGGGGCCAAAACGGTAGACATCCAAAGTACCCAGTACATCATAAGAAAAATAAAAAAATATGGTACGATACAAGAAAGAATTATTGGAAATTTAGAGCTGCACTAGAACTAAAAGCTCAGCATAAATATTCAATAAAATATGATACGAATTATAAAATAAACGAACCATCTATTTTAACCAATATTGTAAATACTGAGAAATTATCAAAATATGCCAATCTTACATCAAATGTTAGCAATAATTTCAGCTTGGAGGTTTGAAAATTATACCAAATGTAAGATTGAACAATTGCAAAAAAGAATTTTTTGCTTTTCTTTGCAAAATAGACCTACCAGCACAATCTATAAGAAATAACTTGATTAATACTTAATTTTTTGTTACAAACCTCAAGAAATTATTGATTTATTAAAAAAATGTCAAAGCTAAAACAATCAACTTCTGGCCTAAATATGGATGCAAGGCATAACCTATTAAATCTTATTGAGAGGCGTCCTGTTTTAGAGGCAAAATTTGCATCCATTCCCGAAGAATCTCTTAATATATTAGAGCAATTAGCAGAAGATATTGTGATTAGCTCACATTTCTTATCAGGCGCAATTCCTATCAAAGAATATGATGAAGCATCTCAACATAAACTCAGAGCACGTATCCATGCTGAACATGCATCTAATATGCTAGAGCTAGGATATCTTGAATCAAATGACTTTATATGCGGATCTTCTGAAGATTTTGAACAACGCCTAAAAACCGCCAAAACAACACATTATCAAATAACAGGAAAAACTAGAGGGTCGCAAGTTTTTACCGATATGGTGCGCGAGTGCGCAAAATTATCACATTTATCTGATTTGGTACTTAACGAAACAATGAAAAGTCTGAATCCAGACTATAAAGACAGAATAGGTCAAATTATTAACACAATCAATGATACTAAAACTACTGTTGATGCTCAAAGCCTTAAAGTTGCACTAGAGAGAATAAAATTAGATCATGTAAAAATTGCATTGATCTACGGGAGGATTCGGCCTGAAATTATCTTTAACTCAGGAAGTATTGCCGAGCAAACCGCATTTAAAAAATTTCTTGATAGATGCAATAGTTCTGAGCTCATAAGGCAAGCGGTTGAATTAGTGCCTAATTCTTATGATATTTTTTCAAGAATGGATGAAGAAACATACAAAAGATTCACAAAAAGAACAGAGGATAAACAAACTCACAAATTAATAATGAATAACGGCCTTGAATCTGCAGTGTTTCATAATGATGCAGACTGGAATTATTTATTACAACGAAACGGCTTAGAAGTGCTAAAGGCCACAAAACTTGAAGATCAATCTCAAACAGTCCACGACGATCATTTTGAAGAGTCTCATAAATCTAAATCAATTTCATCTACAAAATATTTATTGCTACCGTTTGTTACAATCTCGACCATTATATTTTTGTCATGTGCATCACGGATCTATGAATTCTTTATTAAATGCTCATCGCAGATTTATGAATTCTGTAGTAGTTTCTTTACTGAGAGCTACGCTCAAAAAACTACATTAGATACAACTACTGAAGCTTTTTCTGATGATTCAACTATCGCTGCAAATGAAACCGAAACAGAACTTAGTGGATTAGTTAGGGATAATCAGAGCGATATAGGTCTATCCTTTCCTGACACAAACTAATACCAAATCCCATTTTTAAGTACTTGCTTCTAGCTCGTCGCTCACCTAACACGAGAGTAGGCTTCGTGACTTGCTCCTAGTATTATTTAATCCCTAACTTCCTTGAATAAATAGGTCACAGTTACAATAAATATCCTTAAATACGCCTTAATGGGCGTTTTTTTATTGCATCTCGTTGTTACGTATAATATTATGTTTACGTAACAACGAGATACATATGAAAACACCAA
>JANRKH010000006.1:0-22307 GCA_033763595.1 Rickettsiaceae bacterium | reverse complement strand
TATTCCTGTAAGAGGTGTTCTTACCTCATGAGAGAGATTACGTATGAATTCATCTTTAAGAAGAAGAGCTTTTGTTTTTTGAATGAGTGCGTCTCTGAGCTCTTCTGTTCGTTTATGTACTAGAGAGTCTAGTTTGTGGTTTAGTTTGTTGATTGATTCTATATAAATATTTTTCTTTCTATCGAATTCTTGCCTTTTATATGCAAATACACTCCCGATAATAATTATTGCAAAATATGTTGCTACTATATCAAAAATTGTGATAGGGTCACTGGTTTGAATAATTTCTAATCCAAAACCATATCTATAACATCCAAGTGCTAAACTTACACCTATGAATAATAGAATATAGAAAACCCATATATCAACTACTAAAATCATTAAAAAAGCCGCTGAAACACTATTCATTAGCCAAACGGAAGATAGTTCATGAAGCAGAGTTTTGAAGGAAAAGAAGAACGGAAGGCAGTAACATACTGTAAAATACCAATATATGTTTCTAAAGAGGTCAGAGTTTTTTTCGCTGAATTTTTCAAAAATTAATGGAATGCACAGAGTAGATGCTATTAATCTTAATGTTAAGCTTAAATTTTGATTACTAGTTCCGTAATCAAAAATAAAGAAGTATAGTATATAATTAATTGACATAAGAATGCCAAATAGCCTTCTTGCATCAAAATTTCTTTTCATGGAGTATATATTTTTCAAAATTAGATTCATTTTCTCATTCCTAAATTTATTTAAAGTTGAATACCTCTTCAGATAGGGTTTCCCACATCATGATTTGGTTATTTGCAATAAAATTAAAAGAATTTGTAACAGATGTAATATTCTTGTTCCAAATCTCTTCTAATTTATTAAATGTGGATTCAAAATGATGGACTTTTTCGTGAACCTTAAAAAAAATTAATCCTTTTCTTTTCGTACCAAAAGATTTTGTAAGATTTACAAGATTTGCATAATCTACATTATCAAGTCTTTCATAAGCGCTAAGTGCTACAAATCTCTCATCGGCAGAATGTTTATATAAAAATTCTATATGATTTAAGTTAAATCTCTTTACAGCATCTAAGTAACTGGATTCGTAAACAAATTCGCTTGAAACATCAACTCCTAAAGACAGAGCAAAATCAAAATACATTTGCTCATGCGATCTTGCTGATCCGTTTAACTCTTCCGAGATATTCTGTAGCACAATATCTTTCGTCTCCTTATCTTCAGCATTATTGCCTACGAACCACAGGAAATCATGAAAATGACCTCTTGCATGGTAAAAGATTTTAGCAAAATATCTCTTCTGATCTAACGACCAACTCGATGTTAGATCAGTATTGAATAGCTTAATTTTTTTTATATTTTCCAAATATTTTTCATCCCAGGTCTTCAAAAATTTTTTTAAATCATTCATAAATTGATCACCTAACAAAAGTTAAAATAAATTAATTTTTTGAAGGTGATTATATGAAGAAAATTCAAAAACTCAATAAATTGAATTAAAATTCTCAAAGATTAGCTGGATAATATATAAAAAAAATATACCACTAACACATTATCTTAAATTTTTTTTGTAATAATATAAATATTTTTTGCTATCTCGTTATAAGAGCTCAATGGATAAAATGGAATATGGGCAGATGAAGCCCAAGATGTGATATAGCCTAGCCTATTTGGTAGGGTTTTTTGTGGTAAGATATATGTATAGTCTTTTAGGTTGAATTAGCTACGTTGTTGACTCGTCGCTCACCTAATACTCATAGGCTTCTCTCCTCGCGCCTAGTATCTAATCCAACCTAAAAGACTATATTGCTAGGTTATACCAAATCCCATTTTTAAGTACTTGCTTCCAGCTCGTCGCTTACCTAACACGAGAGTAGGGTTCGTGACTTGCTCCTAGTATTATTTAATTCTAGAGATTTGGTATAAGCAGAGCTTAGAATTTTTTTGAGCAAAATTACCAGTTAAGTAAAGTGTATGATGGGGGTTTATTTTGCATAAGTCTGATCATGATAAATATAATGCTAAGCACAAAATAATACCAGTATTAAGGTTACTATTAAATTTTTCAAGGCAAGAAGCGCTCGAGCTTAAGTCTAGACTATATATTTGATTAAAAAGATGCACTGCTGGTAAAAGCAGTAAACAGAAACCAATAATGCTGAAACCTTCATCTTGAGTTGCAATCGCAAAGAAAATAAGAGCCAAAAAAATACTATAAAAAGCATATAACCATAATTTTGGATTTTTTGTTGATATAAAAATACTGAGCGACTTATTGTTATTTTTTATATCATCTTCTATATCCATAAATCCGTATATAGTATCATATCCGATCGTCCAAAATACACATGCAAAATATAGTAAAATTACTGAGTAAGATATATAACCTACTGACTCAATGCATGCGACAAACACCCCAATATTAAAAGTCAGGCCTAAAAATACCTGCGGGAAATATGTGACCCTTTTCATTAGAGGGTAAGCCATTATCATGGGAACTGACAAAGCACAAAAAAAGAAGGATAAAAACTTAAGCGAAAGTAAAAAATACACAGTAGGCCACAGCATTACAAACAACACAAACATAGCCTCAAGAACCTGAACTCTTCCGCTCGCAATCGGCCTATCTTTTGTTCGTGCTACCACTGCATCTATTTTTCTATCTAAAATATCATTTATTATGCATCCACAAGCTCTCGCGCAGCATGAAGCCAGCAAAAATTTTAGTAGTAGCAAAAAATCAAATTTATTGGACACTAGAGAAATCGTAAATGCACAAGGAAAAAATAAAAGCAAAGCTCCTTGTGGCCTATCTAGTCTTGTAAGTTTTAATACATCTTCTATGAGCATTACTCGAAAATCCTATTTCTTTTATTAATAATTATGTTATTATCCTGTCATTTGTAAAGAGCAAACTATATATTATGAAGGATTTTGGCAATTACGATTACTCAAGCGCAGAGGCAAAGTGGCAAAAATACTGGCAAGAGAATAGAATATACGCATATAAAAAAGACCAAGGCAGAAGTGAGACTTTCTCGGTTGACACTCCTCCTCCTACCGTTTCGGGGCATCTACATATGGGTCATATTTTTAGCTACACTCAGGCTGATTTTATCGTACGATTTCAGAGAATGGTAGGAAAAAATATATTCTATCCGATGGGTTATGATGACAATGGCCTACCGACTGAGCGCCTAGTTGAAAAGCTAAAAAAGATAAAAGCGCATCAGCTTGATAGGGAAGAATTTATAAAAATTTGTAAGGAGGTAGTACAGCACGAAGAAGACAAATTTGAATCTTTATTTAAGAGCCTTGGCCTATCAGTAGACTGGGATTTAAAGTATCAAACTATCTCCGAAAATTCTGCAAAAGTTTCCCAGCTTTCATTTCTGGATTTGCTTGAGAAGGGGCAGTTATATAGAGCTCATAAGCCAGTCTTGTGGGACACTGTTGATAGAACTGCCCTTGCGCAAGCAGATACAGAGGATAAAGAAAAAAACTCTTTCATGCACTACGTTAGTTTTAAAGATGAATCAGAATCTGACTTAGTGATTGCAACCACAAGGCCAGAGTTACTACCTGCATGTGTTTGCCTATTGTATCATCCTGATGATGAAAGATATAAATATTTAGAAGGAAAATTTGCAACTTCCCCATTATTTAAGGAAAAAGTTCCGGTCATATCAGATGATAAAGTAAAACAAGATAAAGGTACCGGACTTGTTATGTGCTGCACATTCGGCGATACAACAGACGTTGCATGGTGGAGTGAGCACAAATTGCCGCTAAAAATTATTATTGATGAGTCTGGAAAGATAAAGCCAGGACTAAAGTTTCAAGAACCAAAAGCAAATGATGTTTTTGCAAAGCTTATTGGCCTTAATGTTATAGGTGCAAGGGAGGTAATATTAGAATTCTTAAAGGAAGATGGCCGTCTTGTTAAGTCAGTACCAGTTATTCAAAATGTAAAATGCGCCGAGAGATCAGGTGCTCCTGTTGAGATTTTATCAACCCTTCAATGGTTTATAAAAACAATTGAACATAAAGACATATTACTCAAAAGGTCTATGGAGTTAGAGTGGAGGCCTAAACATATGAAAATTAGGCTTGATAGCTGGATAAATTCTCTAAACTCAGATTGGTGCATTAGTAGACAGAGATTTTTTGGCGTGCCTGTGCCAGTGTGGTATTCTAAAAGAAAGGGCGAAGAAGGAAAGATTATTATTCCTGACCTTGATGAGCTACCAGTAGATCCACAAAAACACATTCCTAAAGGCTACCAAAAACACGAAGTTGAACCCGATAGAGATGTTCTTGACACCTGGGCTACAAGCTCTATTTCTCCGCAGTTATCTACTTGTGCAATTAATAGTAAATATAATGTTACTTACGAAAAACACTTAAGCTTATTTCCTTTTGACTTAAGGCCTCAGGCGCATGAAATTATTCGTACATGGGCATTTTATACAATATTAAAAGCTCATCTACATGAAAATACCCTACCCTGGAAAAACATAATGATAAGCGGATGGTGCCTTGCTGATGATAAAACAAAAATGTCCAAATCTAAAGGTAATATAGTATCACCTGTAGCCCTGATTGAAAAATACGGGGCAGATCCTATCAGATACTGGGCCTCTTCTTCTAGACTCGGTGCAGATACAGCTTTTTCAGAGGATTTACTTAAAGATGGTAAGAGACTTGTTAATAAAATATGGAACGCATCGAAATATGCAGCAAGCCATTTTGCAAGTTTTGATCTTAATGACATCTCAATTACTAGCTTATCTTTAGAAGAGTTAGTACAAAATGGAACTATATCACATGAGATAGATTTATGGATTATCTCTAAAATGCAAGCAGTACTAAGAAATGTTAGTAGTGCATTTCTTGAATATGAATATGCTGAGGCTGTATCATCTGCTGAGCAGTTTTTTTGGCGAGATTTCTGCGACAATTATCTAGAGATAACAAAGTCAAGATGCTACAACGAGGCTTCTAAGGATAAATCTGGACAAATAAGTGCCTTATGCACTATATATCATGTCCTTAAAAATCTTTTATTAATCTTCTCGCCGGTAGTACCACATGTTACTGAGGAAATTTATAGCATAATTTACAAGTCTTCCGGATCTCAAGCCTCGATTCACGCCCCTGGAACATGGCCTTTAGTTTACGAAACTCTTGTGAATAAAGAAAATGAGGGCAAAATAGAGAAATTTATTAAAATTTTGGAATTAGTAAGAAGAGATAAAACGTCAAATCAAATCTCGATCAAAAAAACAGTGTCTGCGATTATTCTTCCAAATAACTTAAACTTTTCTGCAAAAGTAACTGAAGAGCTAAAGAATGTGTGTAATGCTGTTGAAATAAAATATGTAGATGATTTTGGTAATTTTAAAGATGTCGTTAGCGACGGTGAATATAATATTGCAATTGAATACTAAGTTTTACAATAGCCCTAATTCAAAACTCCTGGTTATACTAATTCATGTGTTAAATTTATTCTGGGAAATGGCGTAAGACTACTGATAAATTATCCTTTCTTATGTGAAGAGAAAGGATAATTTGTTAAACGCTCGGTGGAATATCTCAACATAGTTTTTGGCATTTTATGAGCGTTACGAGCAACGAAATCGATCAATCTAGACTCATCCCTTTTGCCAGCCTCGCGTAACATCCACCCAACTGCTTTATGGATAAGGTCATGTTCGTCATTTAGTAATAAGTTTGCTATCCTAAAAGTCCATTCGAGCTCAGAGTTTCTTATAAAATGCCAGGTTGCAACTATTGCGATTCTTCGCTCCCATAAATTTTTTGACGAGGCTAGCTTCTCAAGTAAAGAACAATCTTTGCCATAAAGATAGGCTCCAACAATAAGATGTGCAGAACTATCTACTAGATTCCAATTGTTAATATACTTAAGGTGATTCATATAAAATTGGTAAATCTTTTCTTGTTGTTCTTCTGGTGACTTTTTATATTGCCCGGTTAAAATTATGAGAGCTAACAGGCGCTCTTCATTTATCTCAGATCGTATCAAAATACCTAAATCATCTAAAGAGGTCTTTATAAAGCTTTTTGCAATCCTGCGTACAGTTGGTACTGTTATGCCAATAAACCTATCGTGCTCTGCATAATCACCAGGTCCAGTCTTAAAGAATATCGACACTTTTTCTGGCCTTGTATCTATAGAATTGGTTAAAACGCTGCGCAAATCGTGAATTATATTAGTCATAGATTATTTGTTTTAAAGCATCTAGCATGTCTGTTACATTCACCCATCTTAGGTTATTACGCCAAATCCCATTTTTAAGTACTTTCTTCTAGCTCGTCACTCACCTAACACGAGAGTAGGCTTCGTGACTTGCTCCTAGTATTATTTAATTCTAGAGATTTGGTATTATACCAAATATTGACTTTTTTATAATAGAATATATAGTTAAAAATTGTCAATTTGGAAAAATAATTTTGCTACAGGTCACAAAACATAACGGAAAATGAATTATTATGGAAATTAAATTTGAAAAAATGCACGGCCTTGGCAATGATTTTTTACTAATAGAAAAAAGACATATTCCACTTGAGCTCGACATCGAAGCTTTTGCTATTAAAACTTCCCACAGGAGAACTTCAATAGGATTTGATCAGTTAATAATATATGAAAAAATTGAAGCATCCGAGAAAAATTCCTTTCAAGTTCAGATTTATAATTCTGACGGTTCACAAGCTTTTGCTTGCGGCAATGCAACAAGATGTCTTGCATATCTTATATCTAAGACTTCAGACCTTAATGAGGTTAATTTAATAATAAAAAATAGAAGACTAAATGCACGTGTTTACACAAAAGAAAATGTTTCAGTGAATATGGGGGTTGTAGAGTTTGACGAGCCTTGGATGCCAGCAAGAGAAGCATTATGGAACGTATTGCTCGATTATTTATCAGAAAATTCTGAACTAGTTTGCGCAAGTATCGGTAATCCTCACCTTGTAATTTTTGACCAAAATCTTCAGGATCATGATATAGACCTAATCGCTAGTGCCATAGAAAAATCTAACATTTTTCCAAATGGAGTAAACATAAATTTTGCAAAGATTATTAACAAAGAGATTGTCCTAAAGGTATATGAGAGAGGCGCGCATCTCACTCTTGCTTGCGGAAGCGGTGCATGCGCGACTTTTGCAGCTGCTTCAAAATTTGGCTTTGTTGGGGATAGGTCAAAAGTAATATTTGAACTTGGGGCTTTATCGATGGAAAAATCTAACAAACAGATAGTAATGTCAGGACCAGTTGAATGGGTTGCAAGTGGTGTATTATATGCTAGATAATAACTATTATAAAAAAGCTTCGTTTAATGACAAAGCGCAAGTAGTTTTATCCAAAAAAGACAATATTCACTCAGGTACGGACGATGGTAATGATGTAATTTCAACCAACTATCAGATGAATACGAAAGAAGAGCTACTTACTTATGACTTGAATAATGATGAATCAAAAAATAATTCAAGCGTTATCACCTTTGGATGTAGGTTAAATATTTACGAAAGCGAGCTCATAAAAGCAAATATTAGAAACTCTAGTGTAACTGGGGCCGTTGTTTTTAACACATGCGCCGTCACAAAACAAGCAGAGCAAGATGCTGTAAAATCTATCAGAAAATATAGAAGAGAAAATCCCGATGCAGAGATTATTGTGACAGGATGCGCAGCGCAAACAAATCCTGATTTATTTAGCTCGATGCCAGAAGTTGATAAAATTCTTGGGAACGAGGAAAAACTATATGCTCACAATTATCTTAAAGGTTCTGAGCGGATTATACTTGAAGATATAATGACGCTAAAAGAACTAGCTCCTCACTATGTGAATCATTTTACTGAACATTCAAGGGCATTTCTTCAGGTGCAAAATGGCTGCGACCATAGATGCACTTTTTGCATCATCCCTTACGCAAGAGGCAATAGTAGATCAGTACCTATAGGTCAAATTGTTACGCAAGTTCGAAGTTTAGTTGCAAATAATTACAAAGAGATAGTTCTTACCGGAGTGGATGTTACATCTTATGGTAATGATTTACCAGGAAAACCGTCGCTAGGTCAAATGATTAGAAGGCTACTAAATCTCGTTCCAGAGCTAAAAAGGTTAAGACTTGCTTCTATTGACGTTGCAGAAATAGATGAAGAGTTACTCGAGCTAATGAAGCATGAAGAGAGGCTAATGCCATATTTTCATATTAGTATTCAGGCAGGAGACGATATGATACTAAAGCGAATGAAAAGGCGTCATAAAAGAAATGATGTAATAAAATTTTGCGATCAAATACGCTCATATAGAAAAAATGTAACATTTGGAGCGGATATGATTACAGGCTTTCCTACAGAAACAAATGAAATGTTTATGAATAGTCTAAAGTTAGTTGAGGAAGCTAATTTGCAGTTTTTGCATATTTTTCCTTACTCAGAGCGGCCTGGAACACCTGCATCAAGGATGCCTCAGGTTGAAAAAAATATAAGAAAAGAGAGAGCAAAAATATTGCGAGATGCAGGTGCGAAAAATCTTGATATATTCTCAAAAAAAATGCATGGCCAAAGAGAAAAAATTCTCATAGAAAAAAATAATAAGGGTCATGCAGAAAATTTTCTATCAGTGAATATCAACTCCAAGATACAAGAAGGGACTATAGTAAATACACTTCTTGAGTATAGGTCAGGCGAATTAATTGGAATTTCTCTATAGGATCGGCTTTAGGATCGGTGTTGCGTGATAACAAATCTCTGGAATTAAACCTGAACATATGAATTTTAGGACAGGACCAGCTTTTAGCGTATATGAATAGGTGCGTACAGCTGAATCTGGCTGTAATTCATATTGGTCTTTTATTTGATTGTTCAGCTTGATCATTTGAATATGGGATTTGGTATGCTTAGTATAGTCTTTTAGGTTGGATTAGATACTAGGCGCGAGGAGAGAAGCCTATGAGTATTAGGTGAGCGACGAGTCAACAACGTAGCTAATTCAACATAAAAGACTATAGAATCAATTTCTAAGATACATGGTATTATATAGAAATGTACCAAGAACCTAGAGTTTTAATATTTTGTCATTTACTGTTTGACGTAAACTTAAAGATGTGATAAAATCGGAGCCTAGTTAATTATAAATGTTTTACTATGACGCAACCTGAAAGCCAGTATTCTGAGCAAGAATATTCTAATCAACATAATTCTTATCACCATAAGGTTTCCGTAGGCGGACCTAATGACCTGTATGACATTGCAGCTACTGCTAACCTTTTATTTTCCGCAATCGGAGGCGCAAATGATTTGTCTAATACTAAAGGAATCCCTAAAACTTTAAGCTACCCGCTCAAATATGGTTTATATGGTGGAGTTGTAGGCGCTTTCACATACGCGATTGGCACAACTATACAATTTTTAGGCAAAATGGGGCCTTTTGCGAAGCAAGCTCCGTTCTTTGATACGCTTGCAAATAACGGATTGTTCGGAGCACTAGTTGGTTTTGTTGTAGGAAGTGTGCCAAGTGCAGTATATGGTTTAGGTACTGATCTATACAATTTGTTTGGATATAACGAAGGTGATAAGCACCATGTTCATGTGAACAAACATCACCATTATCATGAAACTCCATATCAGAGTGTTCATTCTAAAAAAGCTCCTTGTGTATGTGAGGATTACGACTATGATTACGCTTAAAAACTAATCTGCCTTATTAATCTTTACGGATAGATTTACGTGCGTAGTGTTCTCTGTCTTGATATCTGTGGACCCTGTGAATACAGGGATTAAGTGCAGCTATTATCAAAATAAAGGGGATCCACGTAATATCAACTCTTATGGCAATTAAACTCTTCATATGAACTTTAGGACTTGCTTGAGTAAGTCCATATATAATAAGCACTCAAACGCGAGTCCCACGAAATTTATATTGGTCGCTTTATTTGATCATTCCCCTTGATCATTTAAAAATGAGAATTGATATAATACCAAATCCCAGATTAAATAATATTAGGAGCGAGGAGCGAAGCCTACTTCATGCTAGGTGAGCGACGAGCGACGAAGTAGTACTTAAAAATGGGATTTGGTATAATACCAAATCTCTAGAATTAAATAATACTAGGAGTAAGTCACGAAGCCTAATCTCGTGTAAGCCTTTAGCGACGAGCTAGGAGCTAGTACTTAAAAATGAGAATTGATATAATTAGAAGTTTTGAGAAGGAAGTAATGTATTATATTAAGAATTCAATTATCAAGTTAGTTCTTATAATATCCTTACTACAAATGCTTACTAGCTGTAAGTCTATGTATGGAATTATTAGTGATATTACCAAAAAACGGGATTCTTATGATAAATACCAAGGTCATTACAAGACGAATAGAAAGGACCCGATATTAAAATCATACACTGAAATTGGGATTGCTTCTTGGTACGGGGTAAAAAGGGGCAAAAAAAAGGCTTTTCACGGAAATCGAACAGCAAATGGAGATGTTTTCGATACAGAGGGTTTCACTGGCGCTCATAGAACACTACCACTACCTTCTATAGTAAAAGTTACGAATCTTAAAAACGGCAAATCAGCTGTCATTATGATTAATGACAGAGGCCCTTATAAAAAAACAAGAATTTTAGATGTTAGCTCTAAAGTTGCGAAGGTTCTGGATTTTAAAGAAAAGGGCCTTGCAAAAACTAAGATAGAATATCTGCATAAAGAAACAGAAGAATTACTTGATAAACTTTCTTTAAAGTCAGAACATGGATCAAAGCCTTATGGCAAAATTAAAAATCCTAGATGCTCTATAAAATGCTTTCTCAAAAAATTAAATCAGTAGACTAATACCAAATCCCATTTTTAAGTACTACTTCGTCGCTCACCTAACACAAGAGTAGGCTTCGTGACTTGCTTCTAGTATTATTTAATTCTAGA
The DNA here is from genome assembly GCA_033763595.1 of Rickettsiaceae bacterium. Taxonomy (GTDB): domain Bacteria; phylum Pseudomonadota; class Alphaproteobacteria; order Rickettsiales; family Rickettsiaceae; genus JANRKH01. The sequence continues at coordinate 11,367 of JANRKH010000006.1, read as the reverse complement.
GATTTGGTATAACCTATAAGTAGAGCCTGGGAATTTCTAGGAAAAAAACAGCCTTTGTACCTTAACATAGATAAAAATACCCCTACATACGCGAAAAGCATTTTTTGATGACCAAATTACCGCTAAAGGTAAGCTTATACCAGTAGATATAAGCAAATAATTTGGCGGCAAGCGAGTTTTTTATTAGCTACCATTTGACCATAAATCTTTCATACGCTGGAAAAGAGATTTGTCAGATGTCTGTTTTATACATAGATTATCCAGTTCGGTTATAAGGCTTTTCTGCTCCTTTGTTAAATTTTTTGGTATATCTACGTGAATATGGACTATCATATCCCCTCGTGAAGTGGAACGTACTTTGCTCATACCCTTACCTCTAAGCTTTAGTTTTTCTCCATTTTGAGTTCCTTCTGGTATTTTTACTGAAACATTATTGCCATCAATTGTGGGTACATCCACTTCTCCGCCAAGAGCAGCACTTGCAAAGCTAATAGGTATTGTGCAATGAATATCAGCTCCTTCTAATTTAAATATATCATGCGGCTTTACGGATACATAAACATAAAGATCACCGCTTCCACCTCCTCTCACACCTGCTTCTCCCTCGCCAGACAGTCTAATTCTGTTGCCATCCTCAATACCATAAGGAATAGAGGCGTTGATTTTTTTATTTTCCTGAGTTCTACCTTCACCTTTACATTTAGAGCACGGGTCCTTCAAGATTTGGCCAGCTCCCCTACAATTTGTACATTGTTGCTCTAATGTAAAAAACCCTTGCTGCATTCTGATTGCTCCCTGCCCATTACATGAGGGGCATGAAGTATATGCTGAAGTAGCTGCAGTTGATCCAGATCCACCGCATGGTTTACACGCTGCATAAGTCGTAAAACTTATGGTTTTTTCTACGCCGCTAAAAGCTTCTTCTAGCGTTATTGAGATGTTGTATTTTAAATCAGATCCTCTTTCAAAATTTTGGGGCCTTTGAGTTTTACGGCCCATAGCTTCGCTAAAAAAATCTCCGAACAAATCAGAAAAATCGCCACTATATGAGTGAAATCCACCGCCAAATCCTCCAGGTCTGAAACCCCCTCGACCAGATGTGCCTCCACCACTTGCAAAAGCATCATGCCCAAACCTATCATAAGCGGCTCTTTTTTGCTCATCTTTAAGAACTTCATAAGCCTCAGTAATTTCTTTAAATTTAGCTTCGGTTTCCTTGTCTCCCTTATTTTGGTCAGGATGATACTTTAGAGCGAGCTTTCTATATGCTTTTTTGATTTCATCACTTGTTGCGTCTTTTGAAACACCAAGAGTGTCATAATAATTTTTTTTTGACATAATAGCGTATTAAAATATATTTTAGAAAATACAGGTACGCTCCAATGAGCATTACCAAGCCGAGTAAATTCATTATCATGAGCAACAGTAGCTCCGTGATCATTTACTGGATCCCCGTTTTCACGGGGATGACAAGTTTACTGGATCCCCTCCTTCGAGGGGATAACAAGTTTACCAGATCCCCTTATTTCAGGGGGGATGACACTGTGATCGTACTTGTCATTCCCGCCTCTCTCCCATGTCATTCCCGCGGAGGCGGGAATCTAGAATATATAATTCCTGGATCCCCGTTTTCACGGGGATGACATGTAAAACTCACGGGGATGACACCGTAGCATACGCCCTCATTATTTTCATTCCCGCGTCTCTTCTCCGTCATTCCCGCGCAGGCGGGAATCTAGAATATATAATTCCTGGATCCCCGTTTTCACGGGGATGACATGTAAAACTCACGGGGATGACACCGTAGCATACGCCCTCATTATTTTCATTCCCGTGTCTCTTCTCTGTCATTCCCGCGGAGGCGGGAATCTAGAATATATAATTCCTGGATCCACGTTTTTCTACGCGGATGACATTATAATCTTAACTGTCATTCCAGCATCCTTTTTTGTCACTCCCGCGTCTCTTCTCTGTCATTCCCGTCTCCTTATTTTGTCATTCCCGCGCAGGCGGGAATCTAGAATATATAATTCCTGGATCCCCGTTTTCACGGGGATGACATGTTCCCTGGATCCCCGTTTTCACGGGGATGACATGTTCCCTGGATCCCCTCCTTCGAGGGGATGACATTATGACTGGATCCCAGTTTTCTACGTGAGATGACATTTAAAAGTATGAGTTACACCTTAACTATTACTCACATCTTTAAATTCCGCCTCTTTAGCTCCAGACTCCCCTCCGGAATTCGAGTCGTCATTTTTAGACGATTCATAAATCGCCTGCCCCATTTTCATAGAAACCTCCGAAAGAATTGCGATTTTTTTCTCAATTAATTCTGGATCGTTAGAATCTATAGCTTTCCTTAAATCTGCAATAGCATTATCTATCTCGAGTTTTATCTGCTGAGTTACCTTATCCCCATGTTCTTTTAAGCTTTTTTCTGTTGAATAAATCATACTCTCAGCTTTGTTCTTTGACTCGATTGCTGCTTTTCTTTTTTTGTCCTCTTCAGAGTTACTTTCAGCATCTCTAATCATTTGCTTAATCTCCTCATCAGAAAGACCTCCAGAAGCCTGGATTGTTACCTTTTGTTCTTTACCACTTGCTTTATCTTTTGCAGAAACGCTGACAATACCGTTTGCATCAATATCAAATGTTACCTCAATTTGCGGCATGCCCCTTGGCGCAGGCGGTATTCCCTCCAAATTAAATTGACCAAGCAGCTTGTTATCTGCTGCAAATTCGCGCTCACCTTGAAAAACTCTTATAGTAACAGCTGTTTGGTTGTCATCTGCAGTCGAAAACACTTGACTCTTCTTCGTTGGAATAGTCGTGTTTCTGTCTATTAGCCTTGTGAACACTCCGCCCAAGGTTTCAATACCAAGAGACAGGGGGGTAACATCAAGCAGTAGCACGTCCTTAACATCACCTTGCAGAACTCCTCCTTGGATCGCAGCCCCAGCAGCAACAACCTCATCTGGGTTTACGCTTCTGTTTGGCTCTTTACCGAAAAACTCCTTTACCTTCTGTATAACTTTTGGCATACGAGTCATACCTCCAACAAGAATCACTTCATCTATGTCAGAAGGTTTTAAAGAGGCATCCTTTAGAGCTTTTTTGCAAGGTTCAATTGTTTTTTCTATTAAATCATCAACTAATTCCTCAAGCTTTGCCCTAGTGATACTTATGTTTAGATGCTTAGGACCTGAACTATCAGCTGTAATATAAGGTAAATTTATATCAGTTTGCTGCGCTGATGATAATTCTTTTTTTGCCTTTTCTGCAGCCTCTTTCAATCTTTGTAATGCAAGCGGATCGTTCCTCAAATTTACACCCGAATCTTTTTGGAATTGATCGATTAAATAATCAAGTATTCTTACGTCAAAATCTTCTCCGCCTAAGAATGTATCACCATTAGTAGATTTAACCTCGAATACTCCGTCTCCTATCTCAAGGACAGATATATCAAATGTACCACCTCCTAAATCATATACAGCTATGGTTTTGTTTCCAGTTTTATCAAAACCATACGCTAGTGCAGCAGCGGTAGGCTCGTTAATAATTCTTAAAACTTCAAGGCCAGCAATTTTTCCAGCATCTTTAGTTGCTTGCCTCTGCGCATCGTTAAAATATGCAGGAACTGTAATAACTGCTTTTGTTACTTTTTCTCCTAAGTAATTTTCTGCAGTTTCTTTCATTTTTTGCAGTATGAAAGCTCCTATTTGACTTGGGGAATATTTTTGACCCATGGCCTCGATCCATGCATCTCCGTTCCCCCCATCAACTATTTTATATGGCACAAGATCCTGATCTTTTTTTACAGCTGGATCATTGAATCTCCTACCAATTAGTCTCTTTGATGCATATATAGTATTTTTCGGGTTTGTCACAGCTTGCCTTTTTGCGGACTCGCCTACTAATATCTCATTTTCTGATTTAATAGCTATCATTGAAGGCGTAGTGCTCATACCTTCTAGATTTGGTATTATTTTTGCATCTTTACCTTCCATAACAGATACACATGAATTTGTTGTACCTAAATCTATGCCTATTACTTTTGCCATATATTTACTCCTCGCTTAAGAATTATGGTAGTCATATAAGTATCATTTTTTTAATTACAAGAGGCTCAGAGAATTTTTTTAAACAAAACTTTCTAGGCTGGTATTTTCTCTGTACATTTGTATATAGCTGGATAGAAATTCATAGAGAAACTAGGCCGTTTTCCCTAAGAGGCGATAGGATCATTTTAGAGAGAAGCATACTACTCGGGTTATAAGAAATTATTTTTGTTGATTATTACAAAAACTCGCATTATTATATTTTATTTAAATATATTAGTAGAGATAATATGGCGAGAGTAACAGTGGAAGATTGTGTTGGTGAGGGTAAAACAAATAATAGATTTGAACTCGTGATACTTGCTGCCCAGAGAGCAAAAGATATACACGCGGGAGCGCACATCACAGTCCCTGTTGATAATGACAAAAAAACTGTTATATCCCTAAAAGAAATAGCAGCGGGTCATATTAAAATTCAAGATCTTAAGGAAAGATTTTTACATACTCTTCATCCTCAGTCAATTAATGAGGCTATAAAAGAGGAGATAGAATTTATCGACAAAGAGATACATGAAGAATTTACTCCTGATAACAGTGATTATGCACTTACCGAAGATCAGATGCATGTTGATGATGATAGTATGTACTTTGAAGATGAGGAAGGAATTGACGACGAAAAAATCTAACTTTATGCCAAATATATCTACATATCATGGAACAAAAAGAAGTTTTTAAGTTTTTCGACCAAATCATAAGTGAAAATGAGATTGTCTTATTTATGAAAGGTACAGAGGATTTTCCTCAATGCGGCTTCTCTGCTGCAGTGGTCGCTATTTTGCAAAAATTGGAAGTCCAGTTTAAATCTGTTAACGTACTTGAAAATATGGACATTAGAGAGGGTATAAAACAATATTCTGACTGGCCAACAATACCACAGCTTTACATAAAAGGCGAGTTTATAGGTGGTTGCGATATCGTAAAAGAATTATTTCAAACAAAAGAGTTGTTCGATATATTAGATAGTAAGAATATAGTATATAAAAATAATACAAAACATAATGCTCGCACTTAATGTAGAAAAACTTTCAAAAACATACGAGCAGAGGGGTCCCTCCCCCCCAAAAAAAGCGCTTATCGAACTAGATCTTAAAGTTGAGCGCGGTTCAATTCTCGGGTTGCTGGGCCCTAATGGAGCAGGTAAGTCAACTCTTATCAACATACTAGCAGGGCTAGTTAGGAAAACATCTGGCACCGCTGAAATTATGGGTATTGATATCACAAAGAACCCAAAAGAATCAAAGAAAAAAATAGGTGTTGTACCTCAAGAAATCGCGCTTGACACTTACTTTACCGTAAAAGAAACATTGGAATTTTATGCTGGATATTATGGCATAAGACCAAATAGTAGAAAAACTTCTGAGATTCTATCGGCACTTAGCCTTGCGGACAAAGCAAATGCGACTCCTAGAGAACTTTCTGGTGGCATGAAGAGAAGATTGCTTGTTGCAAAAGCAATGGTACATTCCCCGGACGTACTCATTCTAGATGAACCAACAGCTGGCGTTGATATTGAACTGAGAGATCATTTATGGGATTATGTGCTTGAACTTAACAACAAAGGCACAACTATTATAATTACAACTCATTACTTAGAAGAAGCAGAAAAATTATGTGACAATATAGCTTTTATAAATGGCGGAAAACTAATATGTTGTGAAAGCAAGGATGTTCTGCTCAGAAAAATCCAAGGTAAAGAGTTATTCATAAAATTAGGCAGCCCAATTTCAAATATTCCAGATAGCCTGAAAAAGTATCAGTGCAAAATAGAAAGAGATGCTCTAATTATAAAATACAATAAGCAAGGTGCCGATCTTTCAGAGATTTTGCAACATATCTCTAATGAATCTTTCCCTATTCTAGATTTGTCAGTAAAAGAGGTAAGCCTTGAAACTGTGTTTCGAGAATTGTACAAAAACTCATGAGTGCGATTATATTAATGCCAAGTTTAAGCTAGCGGAGGCGATCAATAGGCCAAGTACTTAAATGGGAAGAATATAGCAAGCGGAGTGCTGATTTTAACTAGCCTTCTTTTTTTGTATTTTGACCTTAGGTATAACCTGAACTTCGATAGGACTTTTTCCTCCCGAAGAACCTTCAGTGACCATCACCTTCTTATCCTTCATCATATCAACATCAAACATTGTATCAAGAAGAACATTTTCAAGTATTGACCTAAGTCCCCTTGCACCGGTTTTTCTTTGTATTGCCTTCTCAGCGATAGATACGAGTGCATTGTCAGTAAACTCGAGTTCAATCCCGTCAATCGAGAAGAGTTTTTTATATTGTTTAACCAATGCGTTTTTTGGCTCTGTTAGCACATTTATTAGCGCTTCCTTGTCCAAATCATGAAGGCAAGTGATAACAGGCAACCTTCCAACAAATTCCGGTATAATCCCAAATTTAATCAAATCCTCTATCTCTAGCAAATTTAATGTTTCCATAGGATCATGATCTTTTTGACTCGTAATCCTTGCGCCAAAACCAATTCCACCTTGAGCTACGCGCGATTCTATTATTTTATCAAGCCCAACAAATGCACCTCCGCATATAAACAGAATATTTGTTGTATCTACCTGAAGAAAATCTTGCTGGGGATGTTTGCGCCCCCCCTGCGGCGGCACAGACGCTACAGTACCTTCCATAATTTTTAGAAGAGCTTGTTGAACGCCCTCCCCTGAAACATCCCTTGTAATTGAAGGATTTTCAGACTTCCTGGTTATTTTATCAATTTCATCTATATATACTATACCCCTTTGTGCTTTTTCGACATTATAATCTGACGCTTGTAACAACCTTAAAATGATATTTTCTACATCTTCACCCACATAACCAGCTTCCGTGAGAGTAGTTGCATCTGCAAAGGCGAATGGAACGTCCAAAATTTTTGCAAGAGTTTGTGCAAGAAGTGTTTTGCCCGTGCCGGTTGGTCCGATAAGCAATATATTCGATTTAGCAATCTCAACTTCATTTGACTCGATATCAATCTGCCCTAGCCTTTTGTAATGATTATAAACAGCAACTGATATTACTTTCTTTGCATTCTCCTGGCCTACAACGTAGGCATTCAGAACATCGAATATATCTTTTGGGGAGGGTGTTTTTGTGCTTGTAGCCTTTATATTTACAGTAGTATCTTCTTTTATTATGCTGATACATAAATCGATACATTCGTTACAAATATATACAGAAGGGCCTGCTATGAGTCGTTTTACATCCTGTTGATCTTTTCCGCAAAAGGAACAATGCAAACTCTGTTTATTTTCTTTGCTCATAACTCTCCTGGTAAATTCTTTATCATAGAATTATAGCAGAAAATTTGTGACTTATGCAAATAAATACATATAAATATAAGATTTTTTTAAAAAACAAAACACTATATGCAATAGTTTAAGAGTTAAAGGCTTTATACTAAGTCTCTACGAATTTTAGGAAGATCATATGCAAGCATCTGCAAATACGACCGCCTCGGCGTCTAGTCAAACGAAATTTGCAGATCATTCAAACATGGGAAAAACTACAATTCACTACGGATGCTGGGCTATGCTTGATCAAGCTCGCTGAACTCTTGCGTGGCTGAGCCAAGTAAGGAGGCGAGGAATTGGTCTGTGGTTGGGGCTGATTCTGCACGGTTTTCGGCAGAATCTTTAGGTTCAAAAATATCTATGAGCTTACTTAAGCCCCTTGATCCATGTTTATTTATGATTTGATTTTGTATTTCTTCATTTTCTTCCTTTGCTAGGAAGTTAAGAAGAGGGTTGTTATATGTTATTTTTGATATTACGTATGTTTTTGAGTTTACTGTCGGCTTTTTATTTGGATCATTTTGGTTTAGAGATTCTAGATTAACCTGTGCCATTGCGGATGTATGATTGTTGTTGCCGGAAGTATTATTTTCCGCTGATTCTTGTGTTATGATATGGGCAAATATATCAGCTAAATCTTCTTTATGCTGCTCTGTGCTTGGAGCTTTTAATTCTTTTAAATATTTCTCTATTATTTTACTTACATCTATTGCAGCAAGTTTTCCTTGTATAGATTTATATTGTTCCCCATATAGTCCTGTATTAAATTCTTCTTGAGCTTTTTTATAAAAATCCTTTATTTTTTTGTAGAAACTTGTCTTTTCTTTGCTAAACTCACCGTTATTTTCTAGATTTAATATTTTATCTCTATATGTTTTATCGTGTATTATACGAATAGCAAGATCTCCTGCAAAGTCACATATTTCAGGAATAGTTGCTGCAAGGTGATTTATTTTAGTTGCAGCTTTTTTTAAGTCTGCTGATTTAACAAAATCATTCCATTTTCCTGCTCCTACACTTAATACTTCTCCTCCTGGCGCCATGGACATAAGAGCTGATGCAGTATCAATAAGTAATCCTCCTGTATCTATAGTAAATGTTCCATCTATTAGAAGTTTTGATACAAGAAAGTCTTTCTCAAGAGAAGAAACAAAAGAATCGAAATAATTTATTATTTTTTGTTGATCTCTTGTAGCTGTTAATCCGAATTCTTGAAATTTGTTTATTAATATAGCTTTTTGGTCATCTTGTTTTGTATCTAACTCTTTTTGTAGTGATTCAAATTTTGAGTTAAGTGTTTGATCTAGTGACTCACGATCTTGCTCAACTAAATCAATTCTTGCCCGATCTTCATCTACTATTTTTCTTATGTCTATCTGACTTTTATCTAGTGACTCGATTTTGTGTTGCTGCTCTTCTTGTCCAGTCCCTAACTTTACTTGATTAGTTGCCAAGTTTACTATTTTTTCTTGCTGTTCTTCTGTGATTTTTTGTAGATACCCTCTCTCCTGTTTTTCACGTTCAAATTCCTGTCTTAGTCTTAAGTTTTCAAGGCGCGTTTGTTCCATCATCTCATAAAGATGTGCAAGATGTTCTTGTAGATCTTCATTCGATGTAATTCTTAAGGAAGAGCTTCGAGATGTTCTTCCTTCTCTTTTTGCTGGCTCAAGTAGCGCTTCTTCTTTTGCTTCAGATACTTCTACTGATTCTATAATTTGCGCTTGTATATCGCTCAAGTTTTGATCAAGACTACTAGTATCAATACCATCTTTTTTAAGTTCATTTACTTCATAAGATAGATCTTTGAACTTTTCTAGTAACTTACTTCTCTCATCGAACATATTGTTCATATAGACAATATTTGCTTTAGAGAGCTTATTAGAGTTAAGTAAGCTTTTATCCAGCGAAATTTCGTAAGCTTTGTTTAGACATTCTTGTTTTTGTAATTGTATTTTTCTTTGTTCTTCCGGTTGCTTGCCAGCTTGCATTTTTTGAAGAGTTTGTGCTTTGTTTAAATAATATAGCATCACCTTGTCATCAACTCTTATAGCTTCATCATAGGCTTTAGTTGCCTCCTCGTATCTAGATAGATTTCGAAGTGCAAGTCCTTTATCATTGTACGCCTCAGCATAATCCGGTTTTAGTCTTATAGCTTCATCATAGGCTTTGATTGCATCAACGTATCTAGCAAGAATTAAGAAGGTAGCTCCTTTGTTATAATATGCCTCAGCATAATCCGGTTTTAACCATATAGCTTCATCGTATGCTGTAATAGCCTCATCGTGTCTAGAAAGATTGTGAAGTATCAGTCCTTTGTTATTATTGATTTTCGCGCAAAATTCATTATCTTCTTGCTTGAGCCTGATTGCTTCATCATAGGCTATTATAGCCTCATCGTGTCTAGAAAGTTTACAAAGTGCATTTCCTTCTTCTGAGAAGGCAACAGCAGCCTCATCGTGTCTAGAAAGTTTCTCAAACGAAGCTCCTTTTATTCTGTAGGCAACTGCACAAAATTCTTTATCTTCTGACTTTAGCCTTATAGCTTCATCAAAGGCTATGATTGCTTCTTCGTATCTTTCAAGATAAATAAGTGCAAGTCCTTTATGACCCTGGACATCCGGATCATTTGGGGCTAGCATTATAACTTGATCAAAGGCTCTAATTGCCTCCTCGTATCTAGATAGATTACAATAAACAGTTCCTTCTGCTAAGAATGAAGCAGATGCTTCTTCGTATCTTGAGAGATACATAAGCGCAAGTCCTTTACTATTGTACGCTTCTGCTAAATCTGGCCTTAGGCTGATGGCCGCGTCAAGTACTTCTATTGCCTCTTCGTATCTTTCAAGATAAATAAGTGCAAGTCCTTTGCTATTATAGGCATCTGCATTATTAGGGGCTATAACTATAGCTTTATCGCAAGCTGAGATTGCATTAATGTATCTGAAAAGATTACAATAAACAGTTCCTTCTGCTAAGAAGGAAGCAGATGCTTCTTCGTATCTTGAAAGATACATAAGCGCAAGTCCTTTACTATTGTACGCTTCTGCTAAATCTGGCCTTAGGCTGATGGCCGCGTCAAGTACTTCTATTGCTTCTTCGTATCTTGCAAGATTATAGAGGGCAAGTCCTTTTATATTATAGGCACCTGCATCATTCGGTGCTAACCTTATAGCTTTATCATAGGCTATGATTGCTTCTTCATATTTAAAAAGTTGATCAAACGCAATTCCTTCTGCTAAATATGCAGTCGCTGCCTCAGCATATCTAGACAGTTTCTCAAACGCAATTCCTTTAATATTGTTAGCTTTTGTACAAAATTCTCTATCTTCTGGCTTTAGCCTTATAGCTTCATCAAAGGCTGTGACGGCTTCGTTGTATCGGGACATTTTATGCATTATAGCTCCTTTGTTATAGTAAGCTAATGCTAAATCCGGTTTTAGCTTTATTGCTTCATCATATGCTCTAATTGCCTCAAGATATCTGGAAAGATTATCAAGGACATTTCCTATTTCTAAGAATATCATGGCTGCTTCCTCATATCTTGAAAGATTACGAAGGGCAATTCCTTTGTTATTGTAGGCTAATGCATCATTCGGCTCTAACCTGATTGCTTCATCAAAGGCCGCGATTGCATCCTCATATCTTGAAAGATTACGAAGGACAATTCCTTTGTTATTGTAGGCTAATGCATCATTCGGCTCTAACCTGATTGCTTCATCAAAGGCACTGATTGCATCAGTGTGTCTTGAAAGTTTCTCAAGGGCATTTCCTTTGTTAAAGTAAGCATCTGCATAATCTTGCTTTAGCCTGATTGCTTCATCATAGGCTTTGATTGCATCCTCATGCCTTAAAAGTTTCTCAAGGGCAACTCCTTTATTACAATAGGCTAATGCACAAAATTCATTATCTTCTGGCTTTAGCCTTATCGCTTCATCATATGCTAA
>JANRKH010000005.1:0-12221 GCA_033763595.1 Rickettsiaceae bacterium | reverse complement strand
TAGATTCCCGCCTGCGCGGGAATGACAGTGTAGGGCGCGGGAATGACAGTGTAGGGCGCGGGAATGACAGTGTAGGGCGCGGGAACGACAAAAAAAAGGGCGCGGGAATGAAAAAGTGTCATCCCCGTGAGTTTTACTTGTCATCTCCTCGAAGGAGGGGATCCAGGGAATATAATCCTTCTAGATTTCTGGATTGCGATAAAATGACTCAAGAATTGGATTTGGTATAATAATCGTATTCGAGGTTTATTTTTTGAGTAAATTTTTCGCAGCTCGAAGCAACTTCATTAATAGATTCTTGTATCCTAGCTGGAAAAATGCCCATCAAAATCTCCTGCATCTTTGATACATCTGGGCTTATCAATCTTTGACAAGGTAATAAATCATTTTCAGATAATGGAGCGAATTTCTCAAAAAATTCAGGCTTTGCACGAAAGTCCCACCATTCTTGCGGAAGTGGCAGTAAGTCAAAATCGGTTAGGTTTGCAGCTGTTTGTATTGCAAAATCTAATTTAGACCTATTGTGCCAAATAGTATAATTACCACCTAATTCGCCTGAAAATTCTGTAAAATTTCTGGCTGCTGGGTTATATTCCTTAGGGTTACTGCTAAAATGATCAAATCTGGTTCCCATATTTACAAGTAAGCCATTTTGATCTATAGGTGCAAGATCGATAGCAAGCGCTCTAGGATGCGCGCCTTTACCAGGGGCTGAAACTAATAGCCCATCATATCCGAATTCTTGCATTTTTTTCTGGGCTTCTACGGGCCTTAATGAATCATATAGACGAAGCTTCCACCCCCATAGCTTATGAGTAATAATACTTGCGACCAAAACAAGCTTCGCAAGTTCCTTATGCGTCCATAATATCTTAGATTCGCTGCTATATAGACATTTGAAATGATTATCCGGATGATCTGGATTAGCATATGCCAAATCTATTTCTATCGGGTATGTACCGGTAAAATAATTAGCTGGCACTAAGTGGCTTGGATCAATTTTCATGAGGATGCAATTTTTTATTCATTCATAACATAAATAAAAAAATATAGAAGAGACATGTTGAATATTTAATTTGGTATTAAGTAGTTTAGGAAAGGCTCGCAGCGTAAACTACCATATAGTATGCTTTTGTTTATTTGCCTCAAGTATTTTTTACTTTTCCGATTTGGAATCCTGTTTATATAAACACCCTATCAAGAATATTGATTGAATTAGTAATTTAAATAGTCTAAAAATTGGTTATTAGTAAAATTATGTATCTTATAAATGTTTTGCAAAAATTTGGAAGAAGGGTTAATCACATCTACTATTGATGCTGCAATTGCAGCGGTAGAATTTGCCGGGCTAGGTGATAGTATCGGCGCAGATAGAGCAGCGGTTAATTCTATGAGAAGAGCACTGAACAAGCTCGATATAAAGGGAATTATTGTGATAGGAGAGGGAGAGAGAGATAAAGCTCCAATGCTATATATTGGTGAGCAAGTAGGAACGACAAACGGCCCTGAGATTGATATTGCAGTTGATCCTCTAGAAGGTACGAATTTGCTTGCAGATAATCTAAATAATTCTCTTTCGGTCATAGCTGCGGGCCCTAGAGGGACTATCCTAAACGCACCCGATGTTTATATGGAAAAAATCGCTACATGTTTTAGCTTTAAAGAGCAGATACTCGATTTGGATATAAGTATAAGCCAGAATATTAAAAATTATTCTTTAGCTTCAAATAAAAAACCCGAAGAGATAATAGCAGTTGTTCTTGATAGACCAAGGCATAAGGAATTGATAGCAAAAATTAGAGAGCAGGGGGTAAGAGTGAAGCTCATTGCAGATGGAGATGTATCTGCAATTATTGAAACATCTTACTTGGGTGCTTATGATTTATATATAGGTACAGGAGGAGCTCCTGAGGGCGTCCTAGCTGCAGCAGCAATGAAAACTCTGGGCGGGCAAATTTGTGGGAGGCTAATATTTTCAGATGATGAGGAAAGAAAGCGTGCAAGCTCCTGGAACATAAATGATCATAAGAAAAAATATTACTTAAATGATCTTGTATCAAGTGACGCTATATTTGTTGCAACAGGAGTGACGGATGGAACATTACTTAGCGGAGCTGTTCTTGAAGATAGGATCATTTTTGCAAATTCTTTGGTAATAAATTCAGTGGATAAATCCGTCAAATTAATCAATTCGCATAAGTTAATAACGTGAATAGCTCTGCTCTTGGTAAAATATGGCTCCAGAGAGAGTTAGATGAAAGAAAAGTCTATAGATATGTGAATGACTATGGTATTTCCGACTTTGTTGCTAGGATATTAATCGCAAGAGGCGTTGCCGAAAATGATGTGGATAATTTCGTAAATCCGAGGATAAAATCCTTTCTTCCAGATCCTTTTCATCTAGTTGACATGGAAAGAGCATGCGACAGAGTTGCAAAAGCAATCCTTTTTGGAGAAAATATAACCATATTTGGAGATTATGACGTTGACGGCGCAACCTCTTCGGCTCTAATTGCTAGATTATTAGGCCAGCTTGGGGCTAGCGCAAGCATATATATTCCGGATAGATTGACAGAAGGTTACGGCCCAAGCATTGAGTCTTTTTTAAAAATCAAGAATTCCGGGTCGAGCTTAGTTATAACAGTTGACTGCGGTATATCAGCTTTTGAGGCGCTAGAAGGTGCAAAGTTAATGGGACTTGATGTTATAGTTCTTGATCATCATGTTGGTAGTGAAATTATGCCAGAAGCATTTGCGATCGTAAATCCGAATCGGTTTGATGAAACTTCTAGCTATAATTATCTTGCAGCCGTTGGGGTTTCGTTTTTATTTGCAGTAGGACTTATAAAAATTCTGAGGCAAAAAAATTTTTTTGCCTCATATCCCGAACCTGATTTGTTAAAATTTCTAGATCTTGTTGCACTTGGAACAGTTTGCGACATGATGCCTTTAATCGGCCTAAATAGGGCTTTTGTTGCTCAAGGCTTGAAAGTTATGTCATCTGGTTCAAATCTTGGTCTCAAGATTCTATCTGAATATGGCAAAATAGATGAAAAATTCTCCTCATATCATCTTGGATTTGTACTTGGGCCAAGAATTAACGCTGGAGGAAGGGTGGGAAAATCCTATCTTGGGGCAAGGCTTCTTGCGACATCAAACGAGGAGGTTGCAAGAAAATACGCAATCGAACTCGAGCAATATAATGAAGAGAGGAAGAAGATAGAAAATATGGTTACTGAGGATGCGTATGAGCAAGCAGAAACTCAAAAAGATAATAATTACATTTTAGTTGCAAATGAAAATTGGCATCAAGGTGTTATAGGGATAGTCGCGGGAAAGCTTAAGGATAAGTATCAAAAACCTGTTATTGCAATTTCCCTTGATGGTGAGGCAGGACGTGCCTCGTGCAGATCTGTGAAGGGAATTGATTTAGGGCAAAAAATCGTTACCGCAAAAAGCCTTGGCATCTTATTATCAGGGGGGGGTCATGCTATGGCGGCGGGATTTTCTATAGAAAAAGACAAGATACCAAGATTCAGGGAATTTTTAGATGAAAATTTAAAAAATGATTTTTTACATGGCGACCCAAATCTTAGATATTTTGACGCTCACCTAACTCCTGGAGCTGTTTCATTAAATTACGCGAAAGAAATTGCAAAGCTTGAACCATATGGGAATGGTAACAATGAGCCTATAGTAAAAATAGATGGTTTATATGTTCTAAGGGCCAATATTTCAAATGACAAACATATAAGTTGTTTGTTTGCGCCTCAAAAAGAAGCTTTTGGTTCAAAGGCTATTAAAGCAATAGCTTTCAATAGCTTAAGTAGCCCGATTAGTGATATTTTACTTTCGATGAAACCTCATAGAATTTCTGCTATCGGACACTTAAAGGTAAACAACTGGCAGGGAAATGCAGGCGTTCAAGTTACTTTATCTGATTTGATAGTTGAAAGATAATGTACTTCTAGTGTGATTGACACCGTAAGAGAGAACTTGCGCCAAGTCCAATTTAATTTCTTTAGTTGGTATATTATCCTCTCTTTATCTTTAATGAATTAACTGCAATATATCCAAAATAATCTCTTATCCTTTCTAAAATAATATTTTCAGCAAATTTTAACTCTATAAGATTCACGTTGTTTCTTGCATATAAAACTAACTCAGTTTTTTTGCCTTGGGATGTTTTATAATATTTAATATTGGACGGTACGGCAATTTTTGAATATTCAGGGCCTACAATGTTAGTCCACGAGGATGCGATCTCAGAGAATATATCCCCCTTTTTTTGAAAAAAGTTTTTTAGTATAATTTTTAGCGACTCATCTAATCTAATCTGTCCCATGTTTTTACCGCATTATCTAGTTTCGAGATATTTGCCGTGAAAGTGAATCAAAATATAAGCAACAGTAATAACTGAAAGAACAATTGCAACATGAGGCGTATAAATTGATAGAACAGCAAGAGCTAAAAGAATAATATTACAAACTGATATTTTTGTGACAATCTCGGCATGACTCATGCCCTTTCTTGCTGCTTGCTGAAAAAAATGGTTTAAGTGAGGTAGCCATATTTTCTCGCCTCTCATCAATCTTATAAGAATTGTTAAGCCTCCGTCTGCGATATAGTATAGGCTTGCGATTGTTGATGCAAGAAATAGCCTCTCGCTAGAAGATGCAATAATAAGCAAATTAAGTCCGTGAAGCATTCCGAGAAAAGTACTTCCTACATCTCCCATAAAAATGATTGCAGGGTTCCAGTTGAACAAGAGAAAGCCAAGAGAACAGCCGAGCAATATTGAGCTGACGTAAAATACTGTATCAACGTTAATAATCACCTTATCTCTTAATATGCAAAGAACAATAGCAGTAATTGAAAGATGAATCGATTGCATTGCGCTTATACCATCTATTCCATCTAAAAAATTATATATATTTATAAAACTCACAAGTGCTATAACGCATAATGTCATGTCTAATAAGGGGTGTAGCTCTCCTCTAAAAATCAAGTAGGGACTAATAAAAAATGAGACGCATAAGTAAGATGATACGAAATGAACAACTAGCCTATTGACCACGCTAATTCCAACCACATCATCCCAAAACGACACGACAGAAACCATAAGTACAGGATTTACTATTGCAGCTGGTATTATTCTGCCATGAGAATTACATGAGATAAAGATCAAGGTTATCACGAAGGCTATTACAAGAGATATGCCTCCCCCTCTTATAGTCGGCCTTAAATGCGCTCTTCTACTAGAAGGTACATCAACAATGCCGCATTTTCTTAATATTGGCATTGTGGCCAATATACAAACTATGGAAATCAGAAAACTCATAATTACAGATATCGGCAAGAATAGCAACTTCTCACTCTCTAAGAAATTTTTTATATGCCAGAAAAATGAATATATCATTAATAATTTACATTAATTCATTTGCTTTGAAGCTGAATAACTCGTGTGCTCCGACTATAATATGATCATGTACATCAACGTCAATTGTTTTACAAGCATTTATAATTTTTTTTGTTATAATTACATCAGCCTCTGAAGGCTTTGGAATTCCGCTAGGGTGATTGTGAACGAGAATTATTGCGGATGCTCCATGGAACAACGCTCTTTTCACTATTTCTCTAGGATAAACATGGACTTGGTCTATAGTTCCATATTCATTTATTTCATCTGCAATTAGATGGTTTTTTGTATTTAAATAAATTATCCTAAAAATTTCTGTTTCAAGATCAGACATAGTTGCGATTAAATAATCATTTAGAGCTCTCGCTCCTGAAATTATCACATCTTCCTTTATCCTTCCTAATAATATTCTTGCAATAGATTCTCTAATAATCTCAAGCTGAATTATCACTGCATCAGTTATAGAATTGTCAAAACTTTTGAGTTTAATGTCATCAGAATTAATCACTTTAGCAAAGTTACCAAATTGAGTAATAAGTTTTTTTGCAAGTGGTTTTACATCTTTTCTAGGAATGGCATTGAATAAAACAAGCTCCAGAAACTCATAATCCGGTAGGGATTTCGGTGCCTTGATAAATCTGGATTTGAGTCTTTGCCTATGTCCCAATGTATGGTCTATTGTCATAGTCATATCAGTAATATGGAGGCATGTGAAGTCCGGATTCAGATAAGGTAAAGATCTCAACACCGTGTTTTGTAACACCAACTGTATGTTCGAATTGTGCGGATAATGACTTATCACGCGTTGTAACCGTCCACCCGTCAATTTTGCTTAAAATAGTAGAATAGTGGCCCGCATTAACCATGGGCTCAATTGTAAAAAACATTCCTTCTTCTAAAGTAAGGCCAGTGCCTTTCTTTCCATAATGTAGTATAGAAGGAGAAGCGTGAAATACTTTTCCAATGCCGTGACCACAGTAATCCCGCACAACAGAATAATTGTGCTTCTCTACATATTCTTGAATAACATTGCCAACGTCACCTAGCTTTACACCTGGCTTTACTATGTCGATGGCTTTCATCATAGCATCATATGTAACATTTACTAATCTTCTAGGTTTGATACCCACTTCGCCTACAAAATACATTCTGCTTGTATCTCCATGCCAGCCTTCATAAATCACTGTAACATCTATGTTCAATATATCGCCATTTTTTAGAGGTTTGTCGTTTGGTATACCATGGCAAACCACATGGTTAATTGAGGTACATATAGACTTCGGAAAACCTTTGTAATTCAGAGGCGCAGGTGTTGCACCATGCGAGATAATATACTCATGACATAAGTCGTTTAAGTGGTTAGTTGTCACTCCAGGACTTACAAACTTTGTTATGTAATCAAGGGTTTTGGAGGCTATTGCCCCAGCTTTTCGCATAAAGGCATAATCTTCGCTTTGATGTATTGTTATACTCATAAAGTTTTTATTGTAGAATAGTTTATTATTATTAATTAATATAAATTTAATTATTTATCACAAATACACTGAACAAAAAATATTCTTTCATCAGCAAATTAATTTTTTGTTTAAGTGTAAAGAATATTCTGATAGGATTTAAGATAGTAATGGCAATGTTGAGTAATTTTTATTTTATATAATTTGGTAAATTTTTTACTAGAATTTGCTCAGTAAAGCAAACTAAAAATTAATAAAACGATTCTAAAACACTAATTTTTCAAAATTTAAAATAAAAATTACGGGTTTTTTTGGATAATAGTGAAATTTCCTTAACTTTTTTGACTTTTACGGGAGTCTTGCATCGAAGATACAAAAAAATCCCGTAAAATTAGGTCATATATTTTAAAGAAGATTTATATTTAACATTCCGTCACTAAAAAAAGGAACTATATGGAAAAATTTACTAAATTCTTTGGCAGGTCCGGCTTCAGCGCAAACCAATCAAAAACAAAAGTAAGTACGACGACCGTTCAAAATACCGAGCAAAAAACACCAGCTGAGGAAATGACAGATATTGAGAGGCTAAGTAAGATTTTTAATCATCTTGACGCAAGAAAAAATATTGGTAAATGGACAAAAGCTCAAATTGGTAAGTTACATGATTTAAATGTAAGGTTTTATTCTGAAACAGATTCAAATGAAAAACAGCAAAACATTAATGGACTGACTTTATTAAATTTTGCTTGCATAAATAAGAATCTTGATTTAGTCCAATATCTATTGGACCTCGGATCAAATTCATCCACACGAACAATAGATCCAAATATCCCTGATGATAGTGGGATAACTCCACTTCATTATCTATCAGCCATTCCTGAAACTAAACAGCTTATACAAAAACTAATTGACCTAGGGGCAGAAGTAGATGCGAAATCATATCAAAAGGAAACGCCACTTTATTCAGCTCTTAACAATAATTGTTTTGAAAATGCCTTTGTACTGATTGAACATGGTGCAGACTTGTTTTTTTGTCGTAATATCGACGAAAGACTAGCTTCGCCCATTAATATATTACTCGATACAAAAAGAGATATGAGTTTTCTTGTAGTTTTTTTAGCCAGTAGTGCTTTGTTTGATTCTAATTTTCATAGGCGTTTTGAAGAATACATTAAGCAAACAGATGCTTGGAAGATCCATAAGTTCTTAGGATCAAATTCTAACGATGCAAATAGATTGGAAGAGCCATTATTTACACGATATGTAACTTATAGCCTCATAGGAGATTCTTTTGCTTTAACATTACCTGATTGCGACAATCAAATACCTGAAGAATTTTGGATTCATGATGAAATAAACGGCGCAATTCGTGATCAACATTTTTTGAATGATCAATGACAAATGTAACTATACTTCATAATTATTTCTTGATTAAATGCCTTTTTTTGATATAAAGGTCGGTGGATAGGTGTCCGAGCGGTTTAAGGAACCGGTCTTGAAAACCGGCGTGCGGGCAACCGTACCGTGGGTTCGAATCCCACCCTATCCGCCATCCGCTAGACAGGCGGCCCATAACGTGTAACCATGTTTATATCCATGATTATTCACCGCGGGGATGAAGTCATTCACTTGCTCCATGGTTAATGGTCCACGTAAAAATTCAATCACTTTGGGATCTTGATTGATGTGGAAATACGCCTCTGCGTCTTCTTTTTTTCAGGTTCTTAAAATAAGCCTTTCTATTTCAATAATGGTGGTCATGTTGTCTACGATGAGATTGTTCTCAGTAATTTTTCTACTTGCGTTGCAGGATATGGGGTTGATTTGCGCTCGAACTGAAGCTTTTGAAAAAATTCATCCATGAGCAATGCAATAGGAGCGTATCGATTGATAATCGTATTAATTGCAGAAACATTATTGAGTTCACCGGCGAGATATTCACGCAAGCGAATTTCGAAGTGCTCCTTACCAAAAACTGAAGTTATAATACAATGAAGCAGGTTTACAGCCGCGCAAGCCTGATCATAAGACTGATGCTGTTTTAAAAATTCTTTTTCTGCTGGGGTTAAATCAAATTTTGATGACAACGCCAGCCCAAAATCGCTTAAATAGATGCGCTTACCGTCTGTGAGTATATTTTCAAAGTGTGCATCAAAATGCATCAAGCCGCACGCATTCATATGCTTGTTTGTGGATTTGAGCTGTTTCTCTACAAATACAACAGCTGTTTCAGCGCTATCACCGCCTTTAGCAATTTGAGCGCTCAGCCACTCATGTAAATTCTGTGGGGCATATTCAAGAAATAAGGCGATATGCGCAGATGCATTATTGAGAGTTTCAACGCGCTTACGAATGACGTCGGAATTTTCCCAGTACTGGCAGTATTTTTCGATGTCACCCCAATAGTTGATATTGATATCGCCTGGGTGACTTGGCAAAATGCGCCAGTGGTACATAATTGGGAAATTGGCACATTCACCTGTGATCACCCAGTTGGTTGTCATGATATGGGTTGCAAGCTCACGCCATGCTCCAAAGCCACCCGAGCCCACGCCATATTGATAGCTAAGTGGCAAATCAAAGATATTGGCTGTAGACATAAAATGTTGAGGCAGTTGCTCAAGATCAGTCAGCGGCACTTTTTTAACAAATACTGGTGTATCGTCAATAGAAATTAGGGCTGACTTTCCACCGATACCTTCATGCATAGGTTTGCTATCTGCCAAAATCTGTTTTAGCTTCTCATTGCTTAAGGCTGCGAGGCTTGTTGAAACTTTGCTGTACTGTTTGAGTCTTTGCATTTACGGCAACCTGCTAATGACGTTATCTATAACGAATTGATAGGCTTCGTCGAAATTCCAATGCAACTTCGATGGCAATAGCAGGCTCATATCTACATGAAAATCACGATTATCTTTCTTCTGCTCAAGATTTTTTATAAATTCTTCTCGTGAGATTTTCATGCGGTTATAAGTGCAATACTTAGCAAAAATATCAAAAACTTGATTTAAGTTAATCAATTCGTGGGTTGTCACATACCATATATCAAATAAATCTCGTCCTTTGCGGCGCTGGTACAGAGCTCGCAATTTAGTCGCCATCAGCTCATCCATTTCGTAAGTAATAATATCCACAGCCCCCTTGAACCAATCTGAATCCATAGAGAAAGGAACCCTTTTTAAGGGCAGAACTTGGAAATGTTCAGTCGTATTTATTTCGATTTTTAATTTTGATGCGGACTTGCTTATAGATTCGTATTTGTAAATTAGCTTTGCACTTCTTTGAGTAATTTTCCATTTTGGATCACCCAACCATGGTTTGAGCACCTCACGAATCGCATTAATTGTTTGGCCGATTGGATCAGCGTTTTTCTGCACGAAATCGATATCTTCACTATACCTAGACGGCGGGTTAATAAATAATTTGTTGAGTGCTGTACCACCGCGGAAAACTAAAGCGTCTTTGATGTGTGGATCGTTATATAAATCTACTAACGCTCTGCTTATAATGAGATCTTGTTCAATTTGGTCTGGTGTTTGCCATTTAACATGATTAGACCAATTTTGTATAAAAATATTTGGGATCATAAATCGCTCTCTACTTCAGTGTTTTCTATTATTTTCCATCTCTTGGATCTCGGGTAACCCATTTTTTTTATTTCAGAAGCAATGGGTATGTAATATTTCATTTTTCCTTTTAAAAAAGCTTCTAAGGCTTCCATTATTTGAGCTTTTTTATCTTCATCCATGACATCAATTTTCTCTAAAATATAACCAATGCGTTGTAGTTGGTATCTGGCATTGATCTTTTCGGCAAGCTCTATCAATTTTTCCGGATCTATAACTTCGGCTAATTCAGAAAAAACGGTGGCTATGTGGTTAAGCCCGCCCGCATGAGAGGGGTAATTGAGTAAGTCGATTGCAGTGAGCTCAGGTGATGCAACTTTAAGATAGCCAGTATCCACAACGAAATCTTGAGTTGGAAGTCCAGAGATTGAATTTTTATAAATAAACTCTATTTCAACATCACCAAAAACCAAATTACCGCTCATCCTTTTATTCAACATGACTTGGAATCTAGCTGGCTTTTGATGAGTCGCTCCATGAAACAACCCCGCTGATAACAGGGCAACATAATAATCAATATTTAAATGCTTCATGAGTATTGGAATAAGTTGTTCTGCAGGTATACAACCATATGTTTGATATTCAGGAGGCACGATGACATAAAAAGCTTTAGCGGGTGAGACAAGGTCACCACTTTGAATAAGGCGATATAAAGCCACCCTGGCATAATTGCGAGATACTTTGAATTCCTCCAGGACCTCTTCAATAGTGAAGGCTCGTTTCCCATATTTCCTGCGCTGCTTTATGTAAGATTGTAGATTCATACGATTGTCATGCTTCCAAAATTACAAATAGTGTAATTATAAGAACATGATATATCTATTTTCAGGAGAGCGCAAACAAAATTTTTAATTTTTTGTGTCAGCATGTATGTATAATTACTCATAATGTAATTATAGCCACATGATAAACTTAAAAACATGCGTGTAATAGCTGAAGTTTGCCAATATATGATTAGGAATGTGACCAAAGTTACAAATAGTGTAATTATACCAAATCCCATTTTTAAGTACTACTTTGTCGCTCGTCGCTCACCTAGCATGTAGTAGGCTTCACTCCTCGCTCCTAGTATTATTTAATCTGGGATTTGGTATTATACTGACATGACAACTACAAAAAGTGTATAACTAACCATAATTTAGCGATTATGATGAATATGTCCTTTGGGTTACGAATAATGAAACCTAAAGGACATGAATGCGTCTAGCATGTCCTAAAAGTGACATATTTCGTTATTTTTAGGACATGACAAGCTTATTTTGAATAAACGCCTTATTATCGAAAATAGCAGAAATCGATAATAGCACCAGTTTTTATTACCACTTCTGATAATAACTGGTAGCATTTTTATCGAAACCTGCTAGAATCCTGGTCGGTGAAGTTGACATTCCCCGCCCAGTTTGGAGGTGGTTATTTTAAAGAATGCCAACCTCCGCCATCCGCCATCGCGCGGAACGCGCTATAGCGCGATGCCACGTCGTATTGAAATTACGCATGAATACAGTGTAGACGAGAAAAGAAGACGGGATGCTTATGTATTTTGTATATTCTATTCAAAGTGAAAATAATCAAGACAGATATTAATACATACTATAATTGCGGTTGCGCAAAGAATCGACATACTCCATTATTTTAACACGAGGTAAAGTTTTCGTAAGGAAAAGTTCCTCAAAAATAATTTAAACAATTTTTAGTAGGAGTATGTCATATGAAATATTATAG
>JANRKH010000004.1:0-5860 GCA_033763595.1 Rickettsiaceae bacterium | reverse complement strand
TATAATATTTCATATGACATACTCCTACTAAAAATTGTTTAAATTATTTTTGAGGAACTTTTCCTTACGAAAACTTTACCTCGTGTTAAAATAATGGAGTATGTCGATTCTTTGCGCAACCGCAATTATAGTATGTATTAGACTTCAATAGGGCCTTTTGTGGCACCTTTTACAAACTGATCCACGATCGGGTTTCCAGAGTCAGAGAGATTGTCAGATGTGCCTTCCCAGATAATTTTTCCTCCATGAATCATTGCGATTTTATCAGCTATTAGCCGCGCGCTATTCATATCGTGAGTTATAGTTACGGAAGTTGCGCCAAGTTTATCCGTTGCTCTTATAATTAATTCATTAATAACATTCGACATAATAGGATCAAGGCCAGTTGTTGGTTCATCGAAAAAAATAATCTCAGGATTTGTGCATATAGTTCTTGCAAGTGCTACTCTTTTTTGCATACCGCCCGACAGTTCTGATGGGTAAAGTCCAAGGAGCCTATCATCGAGTCCTACTGAATGTAATTTTTCGGATGCAAGTTCCGCTTTTTCTTTTGAGGTAAGTCTTCTTATTCTTGATGCAAAAAAAGTTATATTATCCTCTATATTTAATGAGTCAAACAATGCGCCGCCCTGAAATAAAAAACCACATCTTCTTAGAAAATCATCATGCTCTTTTTTGGTTTGTTTTGTGATATCAATTCCGTCTACTATTATCTCTCCTGAACTCGGTTTCATAAGACCTATAATAGTTTTTATTAATACAGATTTACCTGTTCCTGACCCACCAAGAATCACAAGAGCTTTTCCTCTTTCTACTTTAAGATCAAGTTCATTTAAAACCTTATGCTGACCAAAGTTTTTGCTTAATTTTTTTGTCTCTATTACGAAATTGTTCATATAATCTTAAAAGAAAAACTCTGTTAAAAAATAGTTGCTTAGCAAAATCAAAATAGAGCTCAATACTACAGCTCTAGTTGTCGCTTCGCCAACTCCCCTTGCACCTTTTTCGCAGTAAAATCCGCAATAACAACTCATGGAACTTATAATAAACCCGAATACTGCAGCTTTAGCAAGGCCAGATAGAACGTCCATATATTCAAGATATTTGAGAGTATTTGCTATGTAGCCCGCTGAATTAAAGTTTAACTTATAAACGCTTACTAGGTAACCCCCCATAATCCCAATAACATCACCTATTAAAACAAGTAACGGTAGTGAAATAAGGCCTGCTATTATTCTTGGGGTGACGAGATATCTAATCGGGTTAGTTGATAAAGTGTATAAAGCATCTATTTGCTCTGTTACGCGCATTGTTCCTATTTCTGCTGCAATAGAAGCACCAACTCTACCTGCGACCATGAGACCAGCAAGCACAGGCCCAAGCTCGCGAGTTATAGATAGTACGACAACTGTGGCTATGCTACTTTCTGCTGAAAATCTTGCAAAACCATTGTAACTCTGAAGTGCTAATACTGCCCCTGAAAAAAAAGCAGTCATACCAACTACAGGAAGCGAATAAAATCCTATAAATAAGAGTTGATCAATGAATTGCTTCAAGAAAAAAGGTCGTCTTAAAAGTGAAACTAATGCGCTGAAGATAAAGATAGATATTGCTCCAATATCTCTTGTCAGCGTTGTTACATACGAACCCAAAATGTTTGAAAATTCTAAAAAACTAAAAACGATATTCATAAAAAAGGCTTTAATGCGTGTTTCACTTCTTGTATATCCTTTCATTCCTATTACCAAGTCTACTTAAAATCTCATAACCTATTGTGTTTGCATCTCTTGCTACATCATCTGCTGATTGATCTAAGCATATAATGTCAACATCTTGGCCTATGGACCGATCTTTCTCTGGTACTAAAGTAAGATCAATATTAGTTAAGTCCATTGATACTGCGCCAATTATGGGAGCTTTGTGTCCATTTATATAACAACTACCTTTATTACCTAGTGACCTGAGCATACCATCTGCATACCCAAATCCTATGGTGCCAACCCATGTTTCTTGATTAGCTACATAAGTTTGATTGTAACCTAAACTTGAACCTTTTGCTAGTAATTTTACTTGTAGTAGTGGGCAAAAGAGCCTCACAGGGTTGCAAAAACGCATCTTACTTACCGGGTTAATGCCGTAGATTCCTGCTCCAGGCCTTATAAAATCAAAATGATATTTTTCTCCAAGAAAAAGCCCGCTAGTGTTAGCAAGGCTTAATTCAGTACCAGGAAAATATTTAGTTATTCTTATAAATTCTTTAAGTTGTGTTATGTTAAGTTGAGATTCTGGTATATCCGATGAAGCAAGGTGGCTAATAACATACTTAATTTCAATGTGAGAAGTCTTCACTTTGTTTGTGATAATTTTTTCTACATCATCATATATTAGCGCAAGCCTGTTCATTCCCGTTTCGATATGAAGAGCCACTTGCCAGTGAATATCCCTCCCAGCGCAATAATCATTCAATATCTCTATTTGATATAAATTACTTATTACGGGCGTGATTCTATATTCTATGATTGTCTGTATATGCTGTTTAAAAAAGCCATCTAAAATAAATATGTCAATATTAGGAAATTTTTTTCTCAAGTGTAAAGCTTCCTTGATATTAGCAACAAAGTATTTTTTGCAATTTTCTTTTTGTAATAGTTTTACTATATGTGTTGCACCAAGTCCATATGCGTCAGCTTTTACAGATGCAGCAACCTCTGATTTTGTAAGTTTTTTTATTTCTAAGTAATTTTGTCTGATAATATTCAGATCAATTTCGAGTATAGAACGTGTTGTCATTTATGATTTTGTATTTTGGCATTAAAGCTAGTAATGATCGCAATCTATAGGGATGATTTGAAATCTTAAGTATCAAATGCTTAAAAAAATGGTTTTAGAATCTTCGTGGTTGATTACTTTGTGGCAGGACTGCAAATATACTCAAAATATTTGTTAATATCAAATAATAAAGCCAAATGTCTGCAAAAATAATTACAATATCACAGCAAAAGGGAGGGGCTGGCAAAAGCACAATAGCAGTCCATCTAGCAGTTGGATTATGTAAAAAAAACTTGAAAGTTGGATTAGTGGATATTGATCCACAAATGTCAAGTAGCATTTGGCACGAGGAGCGAGAAAAAAATCGTGAAAAACAATATATAACACTGGGATTTACAAGGGCTTCTGGAATAAGGCTTGCTGGAGAAATTAACGCTTTAAAGTTACGCTTTGACTATATTATAATAGACTGTCCGCCTCATACCGAAAGTGATGCAAAATCAGCTATAAGACTCGCAGATCTTGTGTTAATTCCAATGCAGCCAAGTCCTACTGATCTTTGGGCTACATCTTCTACTTTGGACTATGCTATCCTTGAGCAGAAAAAAGTTAAAATTTTACTTAATAGATATAATCCTAGCACAAAGTTGATTAATAAGCTTGATGTGCCAAAAAAATATTTGCTAAACACCACTATAGGTAATAGGGTTGGATTTGCGTCTAGTATGCTCTCTGGTGGTACAATTGTAGAAACTGATCCTTCTTCAATCGGAGCTCAAGAAGTGGAAAATTTAGTTTCTGAGATTTTGGCGTTACTGTAATATTACTTTTACAAGAGATATATTTATACAAAAATTATGAAACAATTTTTAGATTTATTAGCCAGATACAGTGAATTTGTACTTGCGACAAGTATAATATTTATTTTGGTCGTGCTACTTTTTCCAGTACCGACTAGCTTGCTTGATATTTTGCTTGCTATATCGATTACTATCTCGATCATTATTCTAATGACTACATTGTTTATCAATAAGCCACTAGAACTTAGCGTGTTTCCAACTATTTTGCTAGTCACAACAATGCTTAGATTGTCCTTAAATATTGCCTCAACTAGACTTATTTTATCTAGAGGTCATATAGGATCTGATGGTGCAGGATACATTATTCAGGCTTTTGGACAATTTGTCATGCAAGGAAATGTTGTGATAGGACTTATTGTTTTCATGATACTTACTATTATAAATTTCATAGTGATAACAAAGGGTTCTGGTAGAATAGCTGAAGTTGCAGCAAGGTTTAACCTTGACGCTCTTCCAGGAAAACAAATGGCAATAGATGCAGATTTAGCAGCGGGTCTTGTAAACGAAACAGAAGCAAAAGAAAGAAGAAAAGAGCTAGAGGACGAAAATACATTTTATGGTGCGATGGACGGTGCGAATAAGTTCGTAAGAGGAGACGCAATAGCAGGACTGATTATAACTTTCATCAATCTAGTCGGAGGCGTAATAATTGGTGTGTTACAGCGCAACCTCACTCTTGAAGAGGCATCCCAAACATATGCAATACTTACAATAGGTGATGGGCTTGTTTCACAAATTCCATCCCTTGTTATATCGCTTGCCGCAGGTCTTTTAGTTACAAAATCTGGTGTTGCAGGGTCTGCAGATAAGGCAATATTTGGACAATTGAGCCAATATCCGCAGCCTCTTTATATGACTAGTTTCGTTACTTGCGCTTTGTCGATCATGCCAGGCCTTCCATTCTTTCCGTTTATGTCACTTGCTATTGTAACCGGCGCGACAGGATATCTCATTCAATCGCTCAAAATATCAGGAGATTTACCATTTTCAAGGTATAATCCAGCAAATGCAAATAATAACGCAGCGGCAAAACAAGAACAAATGCAACAAGAAGAAAAGCCTGCTGACTCATTACAAATAGATCAAATTAAGGTGGAACTTGGCTATAATCTACTCCAGCTTGTAAATTACAATAGAGGGCAAAAATTAACAGAGCAAATAAAAGCCTTAAGAAAGCAAATAGCAAAAAATTTTGGCTTTGTTATTCCTTCGATAAGAATACAAGATAATTTACAACTTCCGAATAATACTTATATAGTTAAGGTTAAAGAGATAGAATGCGGTAGAGGGGAAATAAAAGTTGATAAGTTGCTAGCTATGGATGCAAGAGGCGAGCCTATCAAAATCCCTGGCGAAGACACAAAAGAGCCTACATTTGGACTTCCTGCTAAATGGATAGACGAATTATACAAAGAAGAGGCTCAGTTTAATAATCTTACGGTAGTAGATCCTCCAACAGTACTCACCACCCACTTAACTGAATTGGTAAAGGAATATATTACAGAGCTTTTATCTTACTCGTCAGTGCAAACTCTAATAGAGGAACTTGGTCCCGAATATAAACCTTTACTCAAGGATTTAATGCCTGATCCTGTGACTATAAGTTTACTTCAGAAAATTCTACAAAATTTACTTTCAGAGGAAGTGTCGATAAGAGATTTGCCAACTATACTTGAAGCATCAGCCGACGCACTTAGAGGAAGTAAAAGTATTATATCAGCCACAGAATATGTTAGGTCTAAACTCTCAAGGCAGATTTGTTCTACATTTGCGGGACCTGACGGGTACATTCCCGCCCTTACTTTATCAAGTGAATGGGAGCAGGTTTTCTCAAATGGAATAGTAGGAGAGGGTGATGATAGAACTATTGCTATAGCACCATCGAAACTTCAGGAATTTACAAATAAATTACGTAAATCTTATGATGAACTAACGAATAGGGGAATCACTCCTGTGATTATCACATCATCGGCAAATAGACCATTTGTTAGAGCGGTTGTCGAAAGATTTAGGTCTAAACTATTCGTTATGGCTCAGAACGAGGTGCACGCAAAAGCAAAAGTTAGAACTCTTGGCGTAGTATAATATTATGTGTACTAATTCAAACTTGATCTGACGGACAGTATTTTTTACAAATGATAGTCAGATAAGTTGTGACTGTCAGATGTGTTGTTATAATACATAGACTCATTAGATTTTTCAAGAGCAATATGTTTTGAGTCCAGGAAAGT
>JANRKH010000003.1:0-14116 GCA_033763595.1 Rickettsiaceae bacterium | reverse complement strand
ACTATATCATAGTCTTCTTTATCTTTAAGTAAGTATTTGATCGCATAATCAAAGCTTATTAGGTCATTCATTATTGAAATTATATCTCCTATATCTCTACTTGTTGTTATATGCTTCTGACTATAACATAAAAAGGTAGGTATGGCAACTATGTAGCTTTGCGCTTCTAAAGGTTGATATGGGGCTAATTTTAAACGATTTATTTTTCAAATTAAATTCACAAAGATGCATTAATACTATAATCTAAAGATTACATTTGTTACATAAACGCAATTCCAAATCCAATTTTGGTATAAGTCTAAAAAAGGCTACTTAGATAATGCCATTCTTATTATCTCATCTATTGTAAGAAGTTTATTCTCTCTGATAATTTTGTTGACTGTTTGGCTTGCGTCATTTTTTGAAATGCCAAGATTGATTAGGGCTGATATTGAGTCATTTATTAAATCGAGGTGCTCTGGCTTAGAAAATATAGCTTCCTGACCTTTAAAGTTCTTATCTTTCAGCTCTAGTAGAATACGTTCAGCAAGCTTTGTGCCAATGCCACTAACACTAGAAAATGCTGATTTGTTTTTTGATAAGATCGCGCCTACGACCTCATGCGGCTTCATAGCTGACAAAATTGCTAGCGCAACTTTTGTACCAACACCGCTAACTTGCATTAATTTGTTAAAACAATCTTTTTCTTCAAAAGTAGCAAACCCATACAAATTTATTACATCCTCTCTTACATATGTTTCTATATGTAGAGTTACTTTTTCTGCCTTTTCTAGAATATTAATAGTATTAGTAGAAGCAAATACAAAATATCCAACCCCTAAAACATCTATTATTAAAGAATCTTTTGACAGAATTTCGACTATTCCAGTAAGCTTGCCTATCATTTCTTAGAAGCGTAAATTTCGCAAATCTTATTTACAAGAATAAGCGCATCTTGTTTTGATCTTTGGAAGATATTTCTTCCAACAATTGAGCCTGAGGCTCCGCCATTTTTTATATCTTCTATCTCTTTTAATAACTCATTCTCGTCTTTTGAAGCCCCACCAGAAAATACCACTAGTCGCTTTCCCGCGAAACAAGATTTGACAACATGAGATACTCTACTTGAGAGATTTTCTAATTTATTTTTTTGCCCCGCTAGAATCGTTTTATTCTCGTTAAATTCTATATGTTCTGTTGGAGGTTTCACCTTAATTATATGTGCCCCTAACAATGCAGCTATATGAGCAGCATAAGCACAAACATCGATAGCATTTTCACCGTTTTTAGACAAGTCCCCTCCTCTTGGATAAGACCAAATTACGGTAATGAGACCTGCATCTTTTGCTTTTCGTATCATTATTTGCGCATCTTCAAACATAGATTTTGCATTAAATGATCCGGGATATATTGTAATGCCGATACCAGCACAACCTAGGTCTACAGCATCCTGAACAGAGGAAGTTATAATTTGCTCTGGCTCATCATTCTTAGATGCGAGAGAATTATTGCTATTAACCTTTAATATTATTGGGATTTGCGCAAGAATATTTGGATGAACAGACGATAGCATACCAATCGGGGCAGCATAAGCACTAAATCCTGCTTCGATTGCGAATTCTATATGATAGGTTGGATCATACCCGATTGGGTTTTTTGCGAAACTTCTATCCGGACCATGCTCAAAACCTTGATCTACCGGTAAAATAAGAATTTTGCCAGTCCCCCCGAGTTTTCCATGCATCAGTATATTAAATAGATTCTTTATTATCGAGGGCTTTTCGTGGTAATTACTTAGAATATCTTCTATTTTTTTTGTCATAAGATTTGCCTTTTATTGCTCCAAGATTATATCTATCAATAGATCCTAGTATATCTAGTTCCTATAACATAATCCTTTTTTAGACCGCTAACTTCATACTTTAGCAGAAAAGAGTGATTATTTTCAAAGCAATATTTAGCTTTATAGATATCCCTTTCGCAAAAGTAAGAGCCAGTACATTCACTATGCAATATTTTTATATCGTAAAACAAACTACCGTCAATGAAATACTTAGTTATTTGATCTTGATCGTGATGATATATATAATGATACGCCCTTTCTCCATCTATTTCGAGCGAAGAAGAACTCAGAGATGATAAATTTTTAAGCTTTAGCTTCTCGTGATATTTGATAATATACTCTGATTCAGAGGATATTATTGCAAAACCAAAACCCTCGTAAATATCTTGAGCAAAAGTTGAATGGGAAATATATCTCGACAACGCCCATTTGCCTTGCAATAAGCTAAATATATCTTGTGCATAGCTAACCGACATAGATCTTTTTTCGCTATTCCAGAGATTTTATAAAACCAAGTACATCACTAGCATGATCTTTAGGTGTGACTTTGTTCCATATTTTTAGAATCTTCCCGGTCGTATCTATTACAAATGTGGTTCTTTCAATGCCAAAATACTTTTTTCCGTACATAGATTTTTCAACAAAAATCCCTAATTTTTCTGAAATCTCGGAATTATCTTCAAGTAAACCTATGGTCAAATCATGTTTTTTTGCAAATTTTTTATGTGACTCAAGTGAATCTTTTGAAATGCCATAAACCTTTGCTCCGTATTCTTCAAATTTACCCTTTAACTCGGAAAATTCCTTCGCCTCTATCGTGCAACCCGGCGTATCATCTTTGGGATAAAAATAAAGAACAAAATACTTTGAACCCTCTAATTGCTCTGAAACTTTTTGATCATGTGTGTCTTTTAATGAAAATATAGGTATTTGATCGAGAGAGATGCGATCTCCTTCTTTGCAAGTCATATAGCTAACTTTTATTTTTAGTATAGAAGCGCTAGCTATTAAATCAAGTATTAATTATGACTAAATTAGATTGCACCAAAGTTAATTTTGACACTACGTAAAAAGCTCCAGAAAGCTTTCCATATCAGGTCTATTTGGAAATCTTGCTTGATACTTGTTTTTTGTTACAATCTCCGCGATCCTTGCACTAAAACAATAAAACTCAATATGACTGAGCTCTTTATGAATACTAGATTTTTTTGCACAATTTAAGAAGACTTCGGCTGATTTTTGTGAAAAAACTGTTACTATCTTGATCTGTTTAGTTTGGATTAAATTAACAAGCTGATCTGAAAATTTTTCCCGATACTCGGTTCTATATAATATAAGTTCGCTTTTTAAATTAACGATTTCTTTTGTGACATGTGTTCCTCTAATATATATACAGTCTGATATTTTATCGCCTATTTTTAGCAGTAATTCTTCTATTCCTTGCGCGTATGACAATATTTTTACGCCGGAATTCTCAAGAATAGAGGCAGATTTTTTACCCACAACAAAAGCTTTAAGATTCACTAGATTTAGCTGAGCAAGAACCTTTGCAGCGTACATACTTGTTATTATAACAGGATAATAGTCAAAAAACCCCTCTTTCAAATTCTCACACAGTTGCTCATTAATTTCATATGTAAGCATAGGTTCTTCGAAAACATTGAACCCCATATGCGCTAAATTATCTACTAAAGGCTTATTATGCTCTTTTGCTCGTATTAGTAACACATTTTTCATTATTTTTTCTTCGCATATGGATTTTCGCTTTTGGCAAGGCTAAATCTTATAGGAGTCCCAGCAAGACCGAATTCTTTGCGCATAGAATTAACGAGATATCTTTCATATGAAGGGGATATTGAATCTTTATGATTCACAAAAAGCTTAAAACTTGGGGGCCTATTTTTTGTTTGAGTAATATATTTTATTCTTGCTCTTTTGCCATTTTTTAACAAAGGCAAAGGGTGTTTCATCAGAGCATACTCTATCCATTTATTTAACTTAGACGTTGGTATTTTCTTATTCCATACTTCATAAGCTCGTATGGCAAGATCTAGAACTTCTTCGGTATTTTGCTTATTTTTTACAGAAATATATGCAATACTAACCCCTTCTGCTTCTGATAAATTTTTTGTTAGCAAATATTCTATTTCTTTTTGATAAGATTTTTTGTCTTTAATTAAGTCCCATTTATTTATTGCTATTACAATCGCTCTACCCTCGTTTAGAGTAAATTTTATTATATTAAGATCTTGTTGCTCAAGTCCTAGCTCGGCATCGATCATCATTACTACTATATTTGCATATTTTATTGAATTAAGCGCATCTGTGACAGAGAGCTTTTCTAAGGATTGACTGATTTTAGTCCTCTTTCTTATACCTGCCGTATCAACAAGTTTAATATTTTTGCCTTTGTAATTATAATCTATATCAATAGCGTCCCTTGTGATCCCAGCCTCAGGACCCGTTAGCAACCTTTCCTCATTAATTATTGCATTTAAAAAACTTGATTTACCAGCATTAGGCCTGCCGCAAATTGCTATTCTTATCGTTTCTGATTTTACAGGATCTTCGTGGACTAAGTTTTGCTCAGGCATCTTGTTACTTATCGCTTCGAAAAGCTCAACCATTCCAAGCCCATGCTCAGCAGATACGCAAACTGGCTCTCCAAGGCCAAGTTTCATGACTCTACTATCAAGTTCTGTATATTTTTCGCATTTATTTGCAACCAATATAATATTATCATGATATTTACGAATTAACGAAACGAAATACTCATCCTCGGGAATTAGACCCACAGGACCATCAATTATTATCAAAACAATATCTGCGCTTGCAACAGCTGCAAATGTCTGACCAACCATTTTCTCTTCAAGCTCAGCATTTTTTTTATTTTCAAGGCCAGGCGTATCTATAACAGTAAACTCAATGCTCGCAAGTCTTGCATCGCCATATTTCCTATCTCTTGTCACTCCAGGTGTATCATGTACGATCGCCCTTGACCTGACAGATAAACGATTAAATAAAGTTGATTTTCCAACATTAGGCCTTCCAACTAAGGCAATTACTGGCTTCATTGATAAATTATTATTATTTCAGGGGGGTATTATATATAAATTTTAAGAAAAAGCTACTATGCATCAAGCGCAATAAGATGATCGATAAAAGCATGTCTCTTCCAAAAACAAATTTTACAATAAATATAGGTAGCATAATTGTTGATAATAGATGAGTTATATGAATATTCTGACCAAAAAATATCTTTTTTAAAAAAATTACTAGCCTAGTTCAAAACTATTTGCTATAAGAGAAAAACTTGCTTTTTGGAAGTATTTAGTTTGTGAGAAAAAATAAGCCAAATATTTTATAAACAACAAAATCAAAAGCAGTCAATTTAGAGTATAAATTACATAAAGTCTTCAGTTATTGAAAATTATTAAATGCTCAGTTGGCGCTCAGTTGGCTGTTTTAATACCAAAAAACTTGATTATTTTTACAGAAAGTCGCTATAATAAATTCACATTCCTCGGTAGCTCAGTGGTAGAGCAAACGGCTGTTAACCGTTTGGTCGCAGGTTCGAATCCTGCCCGGGGAGCCACTGCTTTTTATTTTTTTAATATCATGCTTATTGTGATTTAGCGTTTCTTTCGTTTTTATTATTTTATATTTTTGAATGGGAAAAGAAGAATTAATACAATTTGAGGGGCTAGTGCTGGAATTATTGCCGAATGCTCACTTCAGAATACAGCTTGACAATGGTCATATAATTATTGGCCATACTTCCGGCAGAATGCGCAAAAACAGAATACGTATACTTGCAAATGATAGGGTAACCGTAGAGATGACGCCTTATGATCTTTCAAAGGGAAGAGTTGTGCATAGACATAAGTAATGCTAACACAAGTAATACTAAATTTTTAGGAACTTATACAAAAAAGATATTAAGACTTCTGCCTAGACCTCTCCGCGTTTACATAAGTAAATATATCACTTACAAGTATTATTATACCAAATACTTGACACACTGACTCTCATTATACCAAATCCCATTTTTAAGTACTACTTTGTCGCTCGTCGCTCACCTAGCATGTAGTAGGCTTCACTCCTCGCTCCTAGTATTATTTAATCTGGGATTTGGTATTAGATCTCTTTCGAAACTAGGCCTCTTCGAAAACTCGCTCCTGGCGGGCAAGTAGCTGGCGCAGGCGGAGCGCAAAACCGCAGCGTACATGAAAGTACGTGAGGATTCTGCTATACTTGCGCGGGCGGTGCAAATGCCTCTAGGAGTAGAGTTTTTAGGAGAGGTCTACTCTCCTTTCGCTAAAGAAGTGATAGTAGTATACGGAGCTAAAGGACCGGAGTGTACTTATTGTAAAAGAGGATCCAGCTATACTTGCGCAAAGACCGCAGCAATTCTCAAGCATAAGAGAATTTCAAAAGAAATCTGTTAAAAATTGAGTGAGAAAAATGAGTCTATTGCGTAATATACAATCCATTGCAATAATACCGAGTCGCATCCACTCATCCGTCATCACAAGCTTTAGCTGAGTGAGCCAGTTTTCACATTTCCTTTTGGATTACCTAAAACCTAGGGCAATCTTAATGATATAGTCTTTTAGGTTGGATTAGATACTAGGCGCGAGGAGAGAAGCCTATGAGTATTAGGTGAGCGACGAGTCAACAACGTAGCTAATTCAACCTAAAAGACTATAGCTGGACAACAGTCGCTGTCTTTACCTTATCCGATGTTGAGACTTGGACTTATTTTTACTAGAGGCCCAGCCAAATGAACCAAGCCTGTAGAGCCTGCGAGCGATCTTTTTGATGTCGTTTTTGAGTTCGAGTAAATCTCCCGATAATGCATCACGTACATGTGCTCCCTTAGAGAATAACAGCTCTCTGATTGCAATACTATTATCATCTTGCCCCCTAGAGACGTAAAAAATTGGTGTTTTACCTTCTTTATCTTTAGCGTTCGGATCTGCTCCTTGCTTAAGTAGTTCTTCTACTAGCTCTTTATTACCTTTTTCTACTGCGTAACGAATAGCGGTTTTCCCGTCTGTATCTTTAGCGTTCGGATCTGCTCCTTGCTTAAGTAGCCACTTTATAGCTGACTGATGATTATTTTTTGCTGCGATCAATAATAGTTCATTGCATTTGATTTGTTCATAATCTTTTAGCGAAAATGTGAAGCCATTTCTTGCGCTTATATCAATAAGTTCAGTGTTATTCGTGCTAACAGCATATGCAAAAGGCCTTTGTCCATCTATAAGCCATTTTTTTTGAGTGGCAAATAAAAGTGGGTCTGCCGCGCAATTAAACCATTCTCTAAGTGATATGGTATTTGTAGGATTTTGTACCTGACCAGACACTGAATCTTTAATCTGAAATTTCCTCATTACCTCAATATTTCTATCTAGCGTACGCATCAACTCAAATTGCTTCTTATATGCATTGATAAAAAACGCTCTCTTATCTTTGGTCTCTTGGTAATTAAGTTTGTTTGTTTCAACTATTTGTGCAAGAGTTGGATTTTGCCTTTCCTCACCTCTCAGTACAGTATGACCATAATTTAAAGATGCAAAGTTGAATCCGGCCTTTTCTAATTGGTAAATTTTAGAGCCTATGAGAGTCTCTAGCTCCTTATCAGATACTGTGGATACTTCCTTAATTGCTTCAGCAAATGCACTTTTTTCTAATGTAAACTCTTGGTCATATTTGTGTACGTCAAAATTCCTTATAAAACTTGCACACATCTCAGCAGTTGTATTACATAGAAAATATGCCGATCTTCCATGATCTATTTTTACAGCAACTAAATCACCATCAGTATCAGGAACAGCGCCAAGATTTTTAGCGTGATTATCTCCTTCTGCACCAGCAACACAAGCAGTTATTATTTTTGCCATCCCACGTACTTTCTTGCGTTCTTCAATCGAAAGATCAGATAAACTCCTAAAATTTTCCAAAAAATGTGAGTGTATCATGACTTTATTATCATTAGATTTTACTATGCCATAATTGGAAACTCTGCCATGTAGTAATCTTTTGTATAAACCAGAAACAATAAATTCCACTGGTCCGTCTCTATCATTTGTACCGCGCACGCTCATTACATTAGAAGTTGCTTTAACAATAACACCTTTC
This sequence comes from Rickettsiaceae bacterium, assembly GCA_033763595.1. Taxonomy (GTDB): domain Bacteria; phylum Pseudomonadota; class Alphaproteobacteria; order Rickettsiales; family Rickettsiaceae; genus JANRKH01. The sequence goes on along the minus strand of JANRKH010000003.1, from coordinate 6,150 downwards.
CCCTTTTGGCTATACTCTGCATCTTCTGCTTTGTACGCTTCAGATACACCTCCCCCATCTCCAGTTTTTTTTAGTTCTGTGATAGGAATACTACCTTTAGTTCTTATAAGATCTGCTAAAGGGACCCTTCTTAGATCTTCGGTAGAAATTTTGGTAAAAAAAGCGGATGAAGAAGTGGATTTTGTTTTAGGCTTACCCTTTTCTTTAGGCATAATGCTTCAATTCTATTGTAATACCTTTAATTTAATATCAAATTAAATTATAAAAAATATTTTATAATTAAGAATTAATATTTTAAATAAAAGTGATGTAAATATGTTGTGCTAAATCCAGAAATTTTAGCAAATCTTAAGGATCAAATAATAGACACCTTCGAACAACTTAGCTTCCTTGCGAACGAGTAGGATGAGGATTTGACGAGAAAATTACAGCTTGAGGGCAAGCTTATGCACGGGAGGTCTTGAGTAAAAATTAATCCATACTTACAATTCTTGTCGGCATTATACCAAATTTTTTGCATATTTTTTCTGCTGCCACAAGCACATCTGGTTCTTTACTATTTTTAATTAAAATACCCATATTACCTGTAAGAACAAGGCCGGAATCAATCCCAATCTGATGTGCTCCCAGAATATCCGTATATAGAGTATCTCCTACCATTAAAATTTTTTTTACGCTACTTTCTAAAGTTTTAATAGCAACATCAAAAATCAACTCCTCTGGTTTGCCAGAATACATCACATTTGCACCAAGTGCCTTTGCAATTTCTGCATAGTGTCCTGCGCATCTTCTTAAAGTGCCATTATGTAAAACTATTTTATCCGGATTAGTGAATAATATCTTTGTGTCAAGGCTACTTATTCTCTTTACAATTTCAATTAGATCAGTATCGGACTGATCTATTGACCTTCCAGCTGAGAATAAAATTAAATTAGCCTCCTCAGGTGAGCTAGCTTCGCTATGATCAATATTTTCTAAAATTTCATCATGTCTTTCTTCCTTGATATGATAAACATTCAGCCCTTCACTTTCGAAGTATTTTTTAGGGTTTTGCATCATTAATCTTGCTATTTCCCCTGATGTAATAACATGTTCTTCTTTTATGCTAAGACCCTGCCCCACAAGGCTTTGTATTGTAGTTTTCGCTAATCTTGGAGCGTTAGATATAACTCTTACAGATTTTTTTTCTGCAATTTGATTAAATACTTCTTTGCAATTGTGATATAACGCACCGCCTTCATGAAGCACCCCCCATATATCAAAGAAAAAAGCATCGTAATAATCAATTAGGTCAGTTAGTTTAGTTATAGATCTATATTCCATATTTTTTATTCATTATTATTAGCTTCATCTTCTTGCATATCCCAGAGACTTCTGTATAAACCAGAGCTTATAAGTAAAGAGGAATGATCTCCATCAGCCTCTATGATACCTCTATTTAGTAGGATTATTCTATCCATATTTTTTATAGTAGATATTCTATGCGCAATTACTAGTAAAGTTTTGTTTTTACTTATAAAATTTATTGCGCTTCGTATTTTTGCTTCTGTGATTGTATCAAGAGCACTTGTTGCCTCGTCTAAGACAATAATTGGAGCGTCTTTCAAAATTGCTCTTGCAATTGCTATCCTCTGCCTTTGGCCGCCAGATAGATTCGATCCCTTTTCTCCGCATCTTGCATCATATTGACCTTGAATCATCATTATTTCGTCATGAATATGAGCTTTTTTTGCAGCTTCAATTACCTCTTCTTTTGTGGCGCTTGGTTTTCCATATGCTATATTGTCGTAAATAGATCTATCAAATAACACTGGTCCTTGAGGTATTACGCTTATGTTATTCCTCAAGAACTCAAGAGTAAAGTCCTTAATATTTACTCCATCCATTCTAATCTCTCCGCTACTTGGATCGTAAATTCTAGCAAGTAGATTAATAAAGCTTGTTTTGCCAGTTCCTGAAAAACCTACAATTCCAAGTTTTTGTTTAGCTGGAATTAAAATAGATTGATTTTTTAGGATATATGCATCTGAGAATTTAAAGCTCACATTTTTAAATTCTATATTTCCAGTAATTTTGCTTTCGAATACCAGGTCCCTTACTTCAGATTTATCGTTAATCTCATGACTTGATAGCAAAGAAACTGTTTGATTTAACGTTCCTATATCCTCAAATAAATCACCAAGATCCTGTGTAAAACTCCAAATTTGTTCAGCTACTGCTATTGCAAGCGTGATAACAAGGGCAAAATCTCCGGCTGTAATAGATGAATTTACCCGCAATACACCAAGATAATATATCATCGAGAATATCATAATAGTGCATGTCAAAGATTGAAAATATCTAAGTATCAGAACATACCACGATAATCTCTTTTCGCTGTCGAGTAAGCTTTTTAAATATCCAGATAAATACTTAATTTCATAGGTTTGTTTGCTATATAACTGAACCGAATAATTATTACTGAATGAATCAACTATTTTGCCTGCAACATTAGATCTATTTTCAGCGCTAACTGTAGATAATACATTGGCTTTTGGTGCGAATATTGCACTAAAACCCATAAAAATAACCAACCAAATTGAAAATACTGTCGCAAATATGGGGCTTATGTAGTTAAATGTTATAATAGCAATTATTATCATCGAGATTCTTCGAAGAATCTTATCATTGATGCCGTCAATTATACATTCAAATGCTCTTGATGCATCCATAACTTTGTTTGCTGTTGTACCAGTAAGGTTTTGTTGGAAAAAACTGTAACTATGATTTTGAATATGAGAAAAATATTTATCAATTATTACGGTTTTTGCTTTCGGCAAAGTATTTAAATATATGTAGTCATAAAGTCTCCAGCCCCAGTTCAATCCCTCCCACCATAATCCGTATATAACGGCCCAGTAAAATATTTGGATTGTAAAATCTGTCTTATGGATTTCATCGTATGTTTCTGTAAAATCAAGTACTTGTTTGATCAAATAACTATCTATAGACGGCGTAGCGCCAAGTATACTTATAAGAATCATCATAAAAAGAAAATTATATCTTCTTTCCCATAAAGTTTCATAGATTACATAATAAAATTTATTACTAATCTTTTGATTATTCGTATTTGCGTTTTTCATAATAATTTAATAGTTCACTTGAGCTCGTTCATATATTCGATCTTTTGAGAAGCTTCTGCGGTATATACATCAAGCTTAAACAAAATCAAGTCAGAAATAGGATAAATATGATCTCAATGCAGTTTTTATGGATAAATAGGTCACTGTGGGTATTATACCATATCCCAAATTAACTCTTCATATAAATTTTAGTACAAAGCCTATTAATTGTTCTACAATCTCGGCTTGTAATCATAGAACTCCTCTGATAGTATGAGGATTTTTTACTAACAGAAGCACAAATTAATGAATTTAAAATTCCTAACATGCTCCTTCGGTTTTATTAGCGGCTTTTTGATACTAATTACTGGAAATACTCTAAATTTTTGGCTAGCAAAATATGGCGTCTCAAGAGAAATTATAGGTATATTCAGCCTGGTTGCGTTACCTTATGCTTTTAATTTTTTATGGGCTCCTATATTTGATAATTTTACCCTAAGTTTTCTGCCACTTAATATAAACTATAGACTAAAATGGCTTGCTGTAATTTATATAGCTTGCTTTGTAGTAACTATTTTTATCGCAAGCTCTTCTATTGATGGACCATTATTTACTATCTCTGCTGGGCTAATTATTCTTGCCTTTTTGAATTCCTCTCAAGACCTGATTCTAAATTCAATCAGAACAGAAATAACTCCGCATGACTTAAAATCCACTTATTCTGGATTTTATATTTTTGGTTATAGAGCCGGAATGGTTTTTAGTGGTCCATTAGCTATTTACGCCTCAGAATATATAAGTTTTAGCCTGAGCTATTTAATATTTGCTTTTTTTTATTTAGCACTAATTGGGTTTATATTTTTAATGGCTCATTTGAAATTAGTTGCAAAAGAAGAAATAGCGCACTCTAACAAAGACTTAGACAAAAGAACTAGCATATTTTCTGCCTTAATTGGTATCGGAGAATTAAGACTGACACTTATGATTCTTTCATTTTTAGCTCTCTATAGAATAGGTGATAATTTTATTTCAGTAATGATTAACCCATATCTTATATATCATAATTTTACTGAGGAACAGATTGCTTTTGCTGGCAAGTTTAGTGGTATAGTTGGATCTGCGATTGGCGGTATAATGGCCTCATTTATTTTAAATAACAAGAACCTTGTATATTACCTATTTTGGTTTGGCATAATACATAGTATTTCGCACTTATCTTACCTTATGATAGGAATATTCGGATTACCTGCACTATCGCTCCTACTAGCAACTATATGTGACAGCGTGACTAGCGGGCTTGCTATGTCTGCATATATCGGATTAATCACGTGTTTATGTAACGGAAAATATAAGGCAACGCAATATGCTATTTTCACTGCGATGATGGGACTATCTAGAACGTTACTTTCAAGCGCTTCTGGTTTTGCTGCGTCATTTTTAGGATGGACTGGTTTTTTTATTGCATCAATGCTAATGATCATACCATCGCTAATAATATTAAAATTACTTGAGAATAAAATAAATAATCGAATAAATAATGGATATTTTAATCGTTAGCATCTATCTTTTTTCTACGCTCGTGATAGGGATGTATAATCCAAATAAAGCTAAAACTATTTCGGCGTATAATCGCATAGGAAAGGACATAAATAATAACAAGTTTATACTTGCGGCAACTATTTTCTCGTCCTCAGTTGGAGGCGGAACTACTGTTGGCCTTATTGAAAAAACATATGAATATGATTTATCTTTTGCGTATGGACTTATACTCGCGATTCCAGTGGATATTTTAATTGCTCTACTAATAGTACCAAGGTTATCTGCTTTTAGAGGTACATCTAGCGTTGGAGAAATTGTGAGTTTATATTATGGCACAGGTCCAAGAATGATAACAGGAATTGCAGCGGCCCTATCATCGATTGGATATGTTGCAGCTCAAATCAGCGCAAGCGGAGTAATATTTGGTTTTATACTAAAGGTGGATTACGAATATGCTGTTATAATGAGCTCTATAGTACTTGTGACATATACCGCGATCGGAGGACTGAGGTCTATCGTATTAAATAACACGTTACAATTTATTATCATGAATATTGCAATACCTGCTCTTGCAATAACTGGAATTATGAGCATAGGTCCACAAAATTTTCTAAAATTCGTTCCTGCTGAGAAATATGATATTTTCTCAAATACACAGCTATTTTGGAATAGTATTTGCGCTGCAATAAGTTTTTCAGTAATGGGATTTTACCCATCTCTTATTCAAAGAATTGTAGCTGGAAGAACTCATGAACAAGTCACCAAAGCTATATATATAAAGGCTTTTGTTTATTTCTTATTCATATGTTTTATTTGTATAAATGGATTATTAGCAACTGCCGTGGTCTATGGAGCAAAACCATCTAATGCTCTAAATTTACTAATTGACCAGGTCGTGCCTGCCGGACTCAAGGGATTAGTTATTACAGGATTGCTCGCATCTGTTATGTCAACTGCAGATTCTGATATCAATGTTGCTTCAATCTCTATTGTGAATGATATACTCAAGCCTCTAAATTTCTTTCATGATAAATGGCTAGTTACAATAGCAAAATTCGTTACTGTAATAATCGGTAGTTTATCTATCATATTGGTTTTAAAGTTTAAAAACATAGTTGATATAGTAATTTTTTCAGCTGGACTTTGGTCTCCCGTTGTTGTCGTTCCTATTATTGCATGTCTATACCGTAAAACAGTATCAAACTTTGGTTTTTACCTCTCAAGCTTTGGAGGCACTGTAACATTTTCTTTATATGAAATATTATATTCAGGATCGAAGATTAGCGGGGTATTCGTCGGAACAGTAACATCTCTCATTTTATTTATGATAATCTTAAATATTGAAAAGAAAACAACAACTGTGGCTATATAATACATACTATAATTGCGGTTGCGCAAAGAATCGACATACTCCATTATTTTAACACGAGGTAAAGTTTTCGTAAGGAAAAGTTCCTCAAAAATAATTTAAACAATTTTTAGTAGGAGTATGTCATATGAAATATTATAG
>JANRKH010000002.1:0-6653 GCA_033763595.1 Rickettsiaceae bacterium | reverse complement strand
GGATCTTGCTTTGCAAGCAAAAGTACATCATCGGCAATATTTACAAAATTATCAGTACCTCTGTGAGAAATAATATATTCGTTTGAGTTTTTATTTAAATAAGCTCTACCAAAATATGTATCATTTTGAGTCCGTGATTCCTTATACACCTCCCACCCATCAGGGAGAGGGCCGGACTCTTTATTATAAACATCAAAAGCTAGAATTGCATATGTGCGAGGCGATATACTTGATTCTGATTCTATAGCCTCATGATTTGTTTTTTTCGTTTTTGTGGCGGGATCTTTTGCAATGTGAGTAGGAAATTTAGACATATAAAATTCTCGGTTTATAAGTTCAACTAATAGTTAAGATAAAAGCGCAACCAAAAGTTGTCAAGTTCTTTTTTGCATAATCAGCATTAATTATTACAAAAAATAATTACTTTAATTTAAGTAATATAATTCCCGAAAAAAAATGCTCTATGTTATTGGATGTTTAGTCCCAGAGAATTATGATATATATTATGAAGATAATAATTCATGGAGAAAAAGCATATGGTACAAGAAGACGCAGCATATGAGTGATCTAAAAAAACACATAAACGCAAAACAAGGGGGAGACCAGCCATACTGCAAACCATTGCTTGATACTTTTGCACTTATTGTTCTGATCATGAAAGAGCCGGGCTATGAAATACTCGAGAATGTCATTGCCATTAGTTCTATTACCTCGGTGAACTTGTATCGGTGTTTTCTAGGCGGGGAATTAAAGATAGTGAGATCGATGCAATAGTAACATATTGTCCCAAAAGTCATTCCTCTCGCTAAAAGAGCTAGCACTTTTTGCAGGCAGACTCGCAGGAATCACAAAAGATTATGGTCTCTCTTGCGGGAATAGGGTATGTATAGCAACTGGCATAGAATATAACATGACTATTTATACAACAGACAGTATATGGAATGAGACAAAAAACACTTGCCCTGCTATGAAGGACGCGGATATTAGATTAATTAAGATAATGCAGTAAAAGCCGCCCTCGCAGAAACTTATCTAGAGCGTAAATGTGACAAAAAGTAAATAATAATGAAAAGTGTAATAGGCAATATTTGTTATTATATAGATCCCTCTAATCAAAATTATTTTTATATTGAGATATTACTTGACTCCAAGGTCATTATATATACTAGAGTAAATGCCTAGATCGCATTTTAAAGTCTAGGGGGCAGCTTCATGAATAACGTTTAAGGATTTGTAAGTCAAATCAATGATATGCTTCAGCAAGACGCCAAAATGACTATGCGCAAGATAATGATTTTTATCCAAAGGTGTGAGGAAAAGATTTCAGCTATTGATACAAAAATAAATAGTAAATATCATGAGATCTATTTGGATGAGCTGGATTTGCTAATTCATAAGCACTATCTAAATATTGCAGCAAAATTAGCAAACAAGGTATATTTGAATAAGAAGAAAAGATCAATACCAGGTTGGACCATACCCAAGCATCTGAGAACTTTTTTGAAACAATCCTCAAAACAACACACAAAACCAAACAAAACCTTTACAATAGCAAATTAAAAACCTTAGAAAAGCGCAGCATAAGAATTTATGGAGTAAATCCTAAACACTGAAAACATTGCGGCTAAAAGTAGATCATTCTCAAAAAATAAGAGAAGAAAAATGAAAAAAACATTCCGTTTTTGTTCAAGTTCAAACACATGCGAGACAAAAATAAACTTATAAATCTGAGCTGAGGACGAATCTTAGGCGCTGGTCCTATATGAAAAAAGTAGCGAAATTTATCGCAAATAGGTCATGGAATATCCGCATGAGTTACAAATAGCGTAATTTTAAGAACATGTTGCATGTGTTTAAGATCAGGAAAATAGAAATTTTACAGGCACGCTAAACTTTTACAGAGAATCCAAAACATCATTAATTAATTTGAAATTATTGGCTTTAGCTGCGTTTTGATCAAAAGTAACGGTTTCTATACAGTCATTTTCTTTGTTGAGTTCGCCAATCAAAGCATCTGCAAAGTCTAGATCACGCATACTATACTCGTTCAATGCAAGCCATAGTAATTTTTGATCCTCAAAAACAAATTCTTCTGTATACAAAATTTGTTTTACTGCGCTGGCAATATTTTCCTTGCTATATTTGTAACCCCTCTCTAAAACCCAGACTAACTCACACATCACAATATTATTGATAAAAATGGAGTTAGGCAGTAGAGCGTGTTTATCGAAAAACTCTTCAACAATTTTAGCTTGAACTGGATCATCTTGCGTTAGATGTCTCGCAAGGATGTTGGTATCAATGCCAATCATGGATTTACCTACTTAATATTTTGAATTATTTCTTTCATATCATCGATTGACAGAACAATATCTGGTTTTGGCAAGATCCCTTTCAGGTTTTTGACAGTTTTGTTAATAGGCAACATAATGATATGAGAGTCTCGTATAAGGAATTCTATCTTATTTCCAGAAGTTAGCCCTAGTCTATCTCTTATCTCAGCTGGAATTGTAACTTGACCTCTACTAGTCATTATAGATTGCAACATGATAAATCCTCTTATATATTTATTATTTACTTACATTTAAGAGTAACATAAGTAAATACGAAATGCAATCAGATTTTATCAGAAATGTCTTCGCATTATAGAAATTTGTAGGTTTAGCCGCTGTACATCTAGAGCATACTCTAGATGAGTGTGCCAGGCGCATGGCGCATAACTTGGAGGTGAAAGTCCTCTGCCCAGGCTGGTAGGCCTGAAGGGCTAGCGAAACACAAGTTGTAAACCGCGAGGTTGACGATGAAGGAAGTGTGGAGCAAATCGGCGAGCCGATGAACAAAAAGTGGATAAGAGGCAGATGCAAGAGGACGATCGTGCTCATGAACGAGAAGTCCAAGCCTACCAAAGCTTGCAAAAGTAGATCCACCGGTTGTGCCGAGAAGGTTATGCGACCTTACCCTGGGAGATCTGTAGATGCGAATCTACAGAAGTCAGCAAAGGCCGTAGTAGTGAGGAGAGCTATGGAAACATAGAAGGAGCGAAGGGCCGAATATGTTTAGAGTGAAACGAAATCGAGGAATGAATCGAATGAAACATGTAGAACACAACAGAGTGGCTAAGAGCGAGCGGAATGGTGAATCCCAGGAAGCGAGTTTGAAAGCGCATGCAAGCGAGACTACGCCGAGATTAATCGAAGAGCTCAAGAACGAAGGTAAACTTATGGAAAGAATTCTTGAAAGAGGCAACATGCAAGCAGCACTAAAAAGAGTGAGGCAAAACAAAGGTTGTGCAGGAGAGGATGGCATGGAAATAAGTGAACTAAACCCATATCTGATAGAAAACTGGCCGAAAATAAAAGCAAGTCTACTATCAGGGAAGTACAAACCCAACAAAGTAAAAGAAGTAGAAATACCAAAAAGGAATGGAGGGAAAAGAATGCTTGGAATACCAACGGTATTAGACCGTCTGATACAACAAGCGATAATGCAGGTGTTGCAAGGATATATAGACGCAACGTTCGATCAAAGAAGCTATGGATTTCGGCCAAATAGATCGGCGCATCAAGCCGCAAAGAAAGCAAAGAGATACATGGAAGAAGGGAACGAATACGCGATAGAAATAGATCTCGAGAAATACTTTGATACAGTAAATCATGACAGATTAATGAATAAATTAAATGGAATGATAAAGGATCAAAGGGTGCTGGACCTGATCAGGAGATATCTAAATAGTGGAATAGAAATGAGTGTAGGAGAAGGAGTCCCGCAAGGATCGCCGTTATCGCCATTACTATCAAACATATATCTAGATGAACTCGATAAAGAGCTAGCGAAAAGAGGTCATAACTTTGTAAGATATGCAGACGACTGTAATATATACGTCAAAAGCCATAAAGCTGCAGAAAGAGTCAAAGCTGGAATAAAGCAATACTTGGAATGCAAGATGAAGCTTAAAGTAAATGAGGCGAAGAGCCGAATAAACAAAACTAACAACATACTCGGCTTTGCAATAAGTAAAGAGGTGATAAAGGTAAGTGAGGAAAATATCAAGAAGTTTAAAGAAAGGATAAGAGAACTAACGAAAATTAGAGGTGGTCAATCAATGACGACAACAATAAAGAAGCTCCCGACTTCCGCAAAAAAATTCACCAATTCCCCGAGCTCTCCTCTAGAAGCTAGTAAATCCGGGGATTTAGGTTTGTAGCAAGTAGTGTAGTGCCCTGATAGTATTTTATATATTGAATTATGTTTTTGTTGATCTATAATAATTCTATTATTTAGCTCCTATTGGAATTAGCATTATGTACATAAGATCAAAACCATTTTCCAATCTTACCTCCAAAGTCAGGGTACAAATTATTGAAAGTGTGCGTCTTGGCAATAAGGTAAGTCAAAAGATCGTTCGTCATGTAGGCGTAGCTCATGATGCAAATGAAGAGGCTAGAATGCGTGAATATGCACAGGAGCTTATTCTGAAGATAAAAGAAGAGCGAGATAAGTTAGTTGGTCAGACAAGCTTATTGCTTGGTAATCAGATCAAACTTGGACGTCCAGCTAAAAAAGATTTAAGCCAAATCATACCAACTGATAAAGTAGCTCTTACCGACATTAGAGAAGTAAAGAGATTGGTTGATGGAGTGCATGATATTGGCAATTGTGTGTATAATCAGCTTGGCTTTGATAAATTATTGAGCAAAAAGAGGGATAAGGACATTTTATTAGATATTACTCTGAGCCGTATGATCAATCCTGATAGTAAGCGAGGCTTACAAAGATTACTAACTGATCAATTTGATAAAGAGCATGATCTTGATGCAATTTACAGAATGATGGACAAGTTACATCCTCAAATATCTAGAATCAAAGAATTATGTTTTACAGGTAGTAAGAATCTGATTCCAAATAGAGAAATTAGTTTAGCATTTTTTGATGTGACCACTTTATATTTTGAATCAACCGAATGTGATGCATTAAGAGCTTTTGGATATAGTAAAGACCATAGATTTAATACTACACAAGTAGTGCTTGCTCTGGCTACAAATGAAGATGGTCTGCCAATTGGATATGAATTATTTAGTGGTAATACAGCAGAAGTCAAAACATTACTTAGCGCGATTGATAGCTGGAAGGAGTATCTCAATATCAAAGAATTGTGCTTTGTGGCAGACCGCGCTATGTTTAGTAGATCAAACTTAGAAACATTAGAGAAGTCGGGCTATAAATATATAGTAGCTGCAAAATTACGTAGCTTAAATAAAGATATGCAAGATCAAATCCTCTCTGAAGAAAATTACATTCCTACAATCTTGGGAAATAGGTTTGCATGGATAGGTGAATTTGAATATGAGGGCAAGAGGCTAATCACTAGCTATAAAACATCAAGAGCAATTAATGATGCAAAATCAAGGCAAACTATAATATCCAAAATTCAAAAAACACTAGGAAACAAAAGTAGTAGCAAGAAATTAGTTACAAATCAGGGTATAAAGAAATATACATCTATGCAAGAAACTATAGTAGAACTTGATGAGCAGAAAATATCAGAAGATGCTTTATGGGATGGCCTGCACGGAGTAATCACAAATGATCAATCCTTATCACCAAATGAGGCTATTGCAAGATATGCTAGATTGTGGGTGATAGAGGAGTCTTTTAGGATTAATAAGCATAATTTAGAGATGAGGCCTATTTACCACTACACAAAGGAGAGAATAGAATCACATATTGCTTTATGTTATATGAGCTTTACTATACTAAGACATATAGAATATAAAGTAGCGCTTACACAAAAAATTAGCCCAAAAGAGATTATGGCTCTACTACTTAACACCCAGTCTTCAATATATGAGCATAAAGTGACGAAGGACTTATACAGAGTACCAGGTGTTACAACAAACAATGCTCGAAAGATTTACAGATCATTTAATGTTCATAGATCATGCGACGCTGAAATCTACCACAAATAATCACCAAAAAACTTATTTAAATGTAGTGCTCGGAATCTCTGCACCCAGGAGTATGAGTGGCTTCTACCATTTTTTTACTTAAAAAGTGCGGAAGTCGGGTGAATAACTCCGTTATTTAAATCTCTAAATTTTGTAGGATTAGATCCATATATCAACTTATTATCTAGTATGTCTTTAAATTTTTGTTTTATAGAACCAGAATCTGCATCTTCAGCATCATAAGGATGCGGGTGTTTACATATTCCCGGATCTGTTTCTGATTTACTATTTAAACCAGATATTTCCGTCCTTGAGTTTACTTTAAATTCACCCTGAGATAAAGGAAATATTCCATATCTCTTATCTTCTTCCTTAAAAGCATCATCATGTTTTTTTAGAGTCTCTTCAATTGCCGCTGTACCTACAACAACCCCCGCTACATATCGCAAAAGAGATGGTAAAGCTCGAGCAACCAGCTCTTCGGCTCCTGCGCTTACTACTGTTGCTACATGTATTCCTGCAAAGTTCTTAGCTGCATCTGGATGTCTTTCTAGCTCTAATGCCAAATTATAGTAAATTAAGTTGACGTTTGAGAGGAAGGATGCTATATTGGAAGGAAAATGCCTGCATCATATAGCCAAGATTTCCGCAAAAAAGTAATAGAATATGTAGATAGAGGTAATAGCTGCCATAATGCATCTATAAAAT
>JANRKH010000001.1:0-6175 GCA_033763595.1 Rickettsiaceae bacterium | reverse complement strand
CTAGCCAGAGTAAGCAAAATCAAAATTGGTGACAAGTGGGTAACAGCGGAAATTAATTCCAAGACATCTAGGCTCCTTACAACTCTCAATCTATCTGTTACGTAAACCATTAGGAAGTTAGGGGTTAATTCTAGAGATTTGATACTGTGTTAACAGTCAAACATAATCGTAAAAATTTTTTTTATTTTTGACAGCAGAATTCCCGCGCAAAATGTAAGCTTGTCCTGTAAGATCTAATTAAACTGATTATATGAAGAGTTTAATTCTAGTGATTTGATACTGTGTTAACAGTCAAGCATAATCGGAAAAATTTTTTTTATTTTTGACAGCAGAATTTCCGCGCAAAATGTAAGCTTGTCCTGTAAGATCTAATTAAACATCTAATTAAACTGATTGTGCGATAATTTTTAGATAAAGTTTAATGTGAAGCTTACCTTGATACCAAACCTAGAACACACATAAATGCAGCTAAGACTAGCTCATTTTAATATTTATGTAAATATTATGTAAATACGGATCTGAAAACTGGTTGCGGGAGCAGGATTTGAACCTGCGACCTTCAGGTTATGAGCCTGACGAGCTACCGAGCTGCTCCACCCCGCGATGATTTTTTTTATTCTACTGCTGAATATATCACTACATATATAACTTATACCAAATCCCATTTTAAGTACTTGCTTCTAGCTCGTCGCTAAAGGCTTACACGAGAGTAGGCTTCGAGAGTAGGTTTCGCTCCTTGCTCCTAGTATTATTTCATTCTAGAGATTTGGTATTACTTGAATTCCAATACGCCCTAAGACCAAACTCCATTTTTAAATGATCAAATTCAATGGTCCAAACAAATTGAAGAAAGACCTGCCTGTGCGCACCTAATATACTCTGTAAGCTAGCTGGCCCTAAAATTCATTTGTCCAATTTACCCTGGGGCTGCTTAACCTGGGACTACTTAACTTGGGAGCTGGCATAAGTAATGCTACCTTGAGTCAAACAATTTTTGCCAAAGGGCAACAATATTGCTAAATATATTGCTAGAAAAATACTATAGATTAGAAAAACTTATAATACATAAAAAGATGAAAGCGTCAAGATTTTTTTTGCTCTTCATAGAAAGGGAAATTAATATATGTTTACATAATACCAAATCTCTAGCATTAAACCTGAACATATGAATTTACGGGCTTTCCTTAAGTATGCGTAATAAATACCTACGAACGGCTGAGCCCGTTAGCAATTCTTATTGATAATTGAATTTTCACTAAATACGTATATCTAGTTAGAGATAAGTAGACTTCTTTGGATACTACTAGTACTATTTCTTGGGTTTGACGAAATTTATATTCGCTCGGCCTTTAAGTCTATGGTGGAGCCAGGGGGAATCGAACCCCCGACCTTTTGAATGCCATTCAAACGCTCTACCAACTGAGCTATGACCCCCGCACTTTACCTCGTTAGATTAATAATACCAAATCCTATTGTTAAATACTTTCTCCTCACTATACACTTACCTATCATATGGTAGGATTTCTTACTTGTTCCAAGTATTATTTAATACCAAATCCCATTTTTAAGTACTTGCTTCTAGCTCGTCGCTCACCTAGCATGTAGTAGGCTTCGCTCCTCGCTCCTAGTATTATTTAATCTGGGATTTGGTATAATTCCTAGATTTGGTATATGACCTTTCAAAATAAACACAGTATAAATACTTGCGATATTCTAAGAATCGCATTTGAATTGCGTGCAACCAAATTGTAAAACTAAATACTCAGTGGCCAGGTGATTTCAAGAAAAAATTGAACTTAGAAACAAGCAAATTAAATTCTTAAAGAATATGCTATATACCCACTTATTTTCGGTTGTTAATATAGTGTTTTTATAAATATTTTACAATAACAATTTATTTGCTAATATTACGCACTAAATCCCACGACTAATAGGCGCACATATCATTATGAACATCAAATTTAATGAAAGCAAACAGGAGATACTTGAAATTAAGCCTGATCCTGGTTATCAAATCGAGGATTTTGTTTGCTCTTCCTCTAACCTTGAAGCTTTCAATGCTATATCATCAAAGATAGTAGGTCATTTACCTTATAAAAATATTTTGTATGTAAGCGGACCGAAATCCTCAGGTAAAACATTTTTAACAAAAATTTATGCGCACATAAAAAATGCCAAACACGTTACAACTCAAAATGACATAGATGCTCTCCACAAAAACTATGTTATTGATGACGCAGACCTAATGCGAGAAGAAGATATTTTTCACATATTCAATAAATGCGTAAGTTTAAATTACGATCTACTCATATCGGCCAAAAGCAACTGGGCAATTGCTTTACCGGATCTTAGGTCCAGAATCAACTCAGTAAAACAAACATTTATCTTGCCTCCTGATGATGAAATGATTGAGGCGTTCATAATAGCAGAATTCTCTAGAAGGTCCCTTTCTGCATCTATGGAAGTTGTAAATTATTTAAAGCCACGAGTCGAAAGAAATTTTGATAAAATCATTCAGCAAATTAATATTATCGATCAATACTGCCTTACAGATAAGCGCAATTTGTCAGTCAAAACCTTATCTTCCTTGATGAAAGCTATTACACTTCAGTAGAACAATTCGGGGTTTCATATAATTTTAGTTTTTCTATCTGAATAGGCACATCAGCTAATAACCTTGGCAAAATTTTTGCTCTAAGGTGTAAAGCAATATTTTCAGCAGTAGGATTTGAATCTAGATAATATATTTTCTGCCCTGTAATACCTGCAATTTTATTGCCAAGTTCTTTGTCTATAGATGATAGAATTGTAGTATGGTCTAAATTTTCGTCAATCCAGGATTTTAATATAGATTTTATAACTCCAAAATCTACAACCATTCCAAGATTATCTAGGGCAGTTGAAGATACACTAACTTCAAGAACATATCTATGTCCATGAAGATATTTACATTTATTTTCATGGCCAATCACTCTATGAGCTGCGTCAAATTCTATTTTTCTCGTGATGATTATTTTCATAATAAAAACATGTCATCTATTGTATATAACCCATTTTTTTGGCAAGTAAGCCAAAGGCCAGCGTTTATCGCAGCTTTTGCAAGTAATTTTCTATTTTCCATTCTATGTATTATTGAAAAAGAATCAAATTCACCGCTAAATAAAACCTCGTGGATACCTGCATTACGCCCTGCTCTTATTGAGGTTATCCTTATCTCTCCAGCACTTCTCGGATCAAGAGCATCTCTTGGAGTTTTTATCTCGAATTTTCCTTGAGTAATTGCACTTTGAATAGCTAAAGCAACATCTTTTGCAGTGCCTGATGGTGCATCAATTTTTTCCTTGTGATGCGTTTCTATTATATCTATATCATATTCTGAACCTAAGGATTTAGCTAAACTCGCCGAAATCTTCTTTAATAAGAAAGCTCCTATTGTTACATTAGACGCTGCCATGATTGCAGTTCTTTTACTAATTTGAGAAAGTTTTTCTTTTGTAGGGCCAGAAAGATTTGTTGTTCCAACTAATAGAGCTTTTGGGACTTTGCTTCTTTGCACCAATTTATCAGCTAAAAATTCAGTTGCGCTATTTATGCTAAAATCAAGTATAAGATCTGTTTTGTCTATAAAATCATCAATATCCCCATTTTCATGATAAATTTCAATTTTATTTACGCTCATAGATCCATTGATGAGATTATATATTTCTTTTCCCATCTTGCCATAACCAAAAATTCCAACGCATATCATCGAATAGAAGCCTCGTACTCTATTATTAAATTATAAATTTTTTCAAGAATAACCGGTTTATTTGCGAAGTTTTTGGTCATAACATAAAGCGATTTAGCTGAATTTACCCCTTCTGCTAAATTCTCAGGATGGTTTTGCTCTCCGCGTGCGATATTCGCCCCAAATTGAAAATTTCTAGATTTATTTGAAAAACATGAAATCATTATATCGCCTATTCCTGCATAGGAGATAACTTCTCTTCCACTTGCTCCAAATTCTTCGCAAATATTCATAATTTCAACAATCGCATCAACACAAGTTTTTGCCCTAAAATTTATGCCCAACCCTTTCTCATGAATATAACCGCAGTAAATCGAAAGAATATTCTTATAACATCCACAAATCTGGATTGTTATATAATCCCTAGCGGCTAAAATATTTAGATCTTTAGTAGTCAAAATTTTTGCGACCTTTTGTGCTGCATCAAAATCTTTTGCCGCTATATTACATGCCGCATTTAGCCCCTTTGCTATTTCGTCTGCAAAATTAGGTCCATACAAAAAAAATGGGTTTATATTTATTTTTTCGAAAAAACTACTTAAAAATTCTGGCTCTTTATGATTTAAACCCTTTGATGCAATAATTATATTTTTTTTTGCCTTTAAAAACTCATAATTATTTTTAGTAAAATCAACAAGAATATCAGATGGTATAGCTAGTATAATATATTCACATCCATCGATTAGTTTATTTGAAGCGCTTATATTATCTGACTTCTCGGCAAAAGGAAAATTTGGGAATTTGTGCGCACTATTGATGATTGATATTTTTTGCTCATCATTAGTAAAAAAATGAACCTTATTGTTTTTTGCAAAAGCAACGCCAAGGGCTGTGCCCCAGGAGCCTGCTCCAACTATTAATATTTTATTCATTGGATGGATTTAAGAATTTATTTCACAAATACAATATATTGTTTATAATCCATAGGTCAAAACAAAAATTTCTCTGTCAGCGATTTATCCATATATGAACCAAAAGAATTTTATTCTTTTTGCTGCTGTTATAGGCAATATTTTAGAATATTACGATTTTACTGTATATCTTGTTTTTTACAGTGCGATCGCAAAAGCATTTTTTCCGCCAACTTCAGAAGTAGCAGCAACTCTACAGAGTCTTGGTGTATTTGCAGCAGGCTTTATCACAAGGCCTATTGGTGGTATTTTGTTCGGATATATTGGTGATAAATACGGTAGAAGATTTGCATTAATATGCTCTGTTCTTGGAATGGCTGCGCCAACTTTTGCAATGGGACTAATCCCAACTTATGAGGAAATAGGTTTTTTTGCGCCTTTTTTACTTGTAATGTTTAGGTTGTTACAAGGACTGTCAATTAGCGGCGAAGGTGCTGGTGCTGCAATTTTTGTCCTCGAACATGAGGGGGGTTTGAAGCCTGGCTTTGTTACAGGTCTTGTTCATGGGTCTAATATCGCAGGCACAATCATAGCTTTCATAGTCGGCATAACAATTGATTATTTTTTCTCAAGCGTGCCGCATTCTTGGAGATTTGCTTTTATACTCGGAGGTTTCATGGGGATTATTGGATTTTATCTCAGACTTCAAGTTTCAGAAACTCCAATATTTACAAAATTGTCAGAAAAAAAACGAACTCTTAAAGCCCCATTTATCACAGTGGTGAAAAATTCTTTTTCTGCAATGTTTCTTACATTTTGCGTTGCAGGTGTTACAAGTAGTATTTTTTATATGGTCAAAAGCTATGTGAATATTTTCTACAAAGAAATTTTGAGAATCCCAACAATCCATGCGCTCATTTACTCAACATATGCATCTATTATACTTATGATATTCATACCTTTTTTTGGAATGCTGGTTGATATTTTTGGTAAAGCACGGGTAATGAAGTGCTCAGTGATTTCTATGGTATTTTTTAGCTTACCTGCGCTAATTGGCATGGCTTCAAATAATGAATTAATCAGGATATTCTCTCTCACGCTTCTTGCAATGATTTCAGCTTCAATGTCCGGATGCGCTTATGTCTTTGTGATATCATTATTTTCCCCATCAGAAAGATTCACAGGAGTTGGATTTAGCTATAATCTTGGGGTTGCATTATTTGGCGGCACGTCTCCTATTATTTCAAGATGGCTTGTTGAAACAACCAATCTTCAATATGCTGCTGGCATATACGTAACAGTAACAGCCAGTCTTTTTTTATTAATTATGCTCCTTATGAAAAGCCATTTTAAGGATCAAGATTTCCACTAAACCATCCTCTCTTAGCTCACGCTACTACAGCCCTACTTTAACTCTTAAGACTCCTGTGTGGGAGATGTATTTATTTGAGAGTTTCACGTCAAATCCTGCAAGTAGAGAGATATTTTTAATTATTTTCCTTGAGTTACTATCTTTATATTTGTTGCTTCTTTGAGC